>JAGGSY010000181.1 GCA_021158845.1 Caldisericia bacterium | reverse complement strand
TGAATTGCAGGATAAAAGACAGATAGAAGGATTATTATCCAGAATATAAAAGAAAGATAATCCATCGTCATTTCAATCTCTTAAGGGCCTCCCTCATCTTTTCAAGTCCTTTCCTTATATTGTCCTTACTCGTTGCATATGAAAATCTTAAGTATCCTTCTCCATACTCACCAAATGCTGTGCCTGGAAGTGCGGCAACTCCTGCCTCGTTTAAGAGAAAATCTGCCACCTCTTTTGATGTCTTTCCAAAACTCTTTATGTTTGGAAATACATAGAAGGCTCCCTTTGGAAGTTTGCATGAAACACCGGGTATCTCATTTAGTCCCTTAACAAATATGTCTCTTCTCTCCTTGAACTCCTTTACCATATATGAGACCTCATCCTGTGGACCGGTTAATGCCTCAATACCTGCCATCTGAACAAAGGACGTCGGGCATGAGTAAACATTTATTGCATACTTGGCTAACATATTTATAATTTCTGGTTTTGCCACAGCATATCCAAGTCTCCATCCTGTCATTGCATAGGTCTTTGAAAATCCATCAACAAGAATAACCCTATCCCTTATCCTCTCCACCTTTGTTATTGATACAAACTCCCCTTCATAGATTATTCTTGAGTATATCTCATCTGTCAGTATGTATATCTCCCTATCACCAACTATATCAGCGATACCTTCAAAATCCTCTCTTGTGAGAACTCCACCTGTTGGATTCTGAGGAGAGTTTATAACTATAACCTTTGTCTTATCTGTTATTCTTTTCTCAAGGTCATCAAGGGAGAATCTAAAATCCTTCTCCTCAAGGAGTGGAAGAGGAACTGGTTTTGCTTCCGCAAGGAGGGTTGCAGCGTTGTAGATTGGATATCCTGGATCAGGGTAAATTACCTCTTCACCGGGATTAACAAGGGATAGAATTGAAAATGTTATGGCTGGTTTTGCACCAACAGTTACTATCACCTCTTCTGGTTTTACATCAAAGCCCCTTGTTTTTGATATGTATTCTGCCACAGCTTTTCTTATCTCCATAAGTCCAGATGAGGGAGTGTAATGGGTGTATCCATTCTCAAGTGCATTGATGGCTGCATCCTTTATATTTCTTGGTGTATCAAAGTCAGGTTCTCCTATCTCAAAATGGAGAATCTCCCTCCCCTCTGCCTCAAGCTTTCTTGCCTTTGCAAGAACCTCAAAGGCACCTTCTGTTCCCATTGTTTTTGTTCTTTCAGCAAATTTAACCTCCATTTTAACCTCCTTTTCTTACTATCTCAAAAGAATTATACAATAAAAATTTTTTTATGATAAGATTTTTTGTATGAGGCTTTTTAAATTTTTCTCCTTTATAAAAGAGAGGAAGGAATTAATATCCGACTTTGAGGAGTATCTCATCCTTTCAGGTTTTGGTATTTCCTTTTCAGAGGAGATTTTAAAAGTTTTTAAGAAAAAGGGAGAGAAGGGTGTAAGGGAGTTTCTTATGAATTCTATGAAAGATGCAAGCAAAGAGCTTTCAGAAGATAACTTTTCAGTTTATTTATTCTCTGGAGTGAATGGAAGTGGCAAGACAACATGTATAGCTAAAATTGGAAATATGTTTAAAAGGAAGGGAGAGAAGGTTCTCTTCATATCAGGCGATACCTTCAGGGCAGGAGCCACAGAACAACTTACCATCTGGGGAGAGAGATTAAACATTGATGTTTTTTCTGGAAAAAAAGGTGCAGATCCAGCAAGTGTTGTATATGATGGTATTGTTTATGGAAGAAATAGAAACTTTACAAGGATACTTGTTGATACAGCGGGAAGGCTTCAGAATAAGAAGAATCTTATGATGGAACTTGCAAAGATAAGAAGAGTTATTGAGAAACTTTCCAAAGTTACAGAATCAATACTTGTCCTTGATTCCACAGATGGAGAGAATCTCTTTTCTCAGGTTGAGAAGTTTAAAGATGTTGCATCAGTTACAGGAATTGTTCTTACAAAGATTGATTCGACAATAAAACCCGGCGCAATTGTGCCTATATTTTTGAAGTTTAAAATTCCCATCCTCTTTCTTGGAACAGGTGAGGGTGTGGATGACATTGAAACCTTCAACCCCAGAGACTTCGTAGATTCCCTAATCTCCCCCTTCTTCTCATAGATTTATAAGGATTATGGAGGCTAAAGCCATTCCTGTGGCAAGTATCTTTTTAATCCCAAATTCTTCTGAGAATATGAACTTTCCAGCCATATTTATAAGGAGAATGCTTACAACTCCAAATATTGGGAAGGCAACGGTGGATTTTAGAAGGGAGAGGGAAAGGATGAGAAATGAATTTTGAAGAAGGTTTGATATGCCAACAAAGAATCCAAGAGCTATCTCAAATTTCTCTATCCTTCTCTTTGTTAAGAAAGTTATTCCAATAAGTGATGCCACAAGGAATACAACAAGGAGATAAACATTTCTTAAGGAGACATCTCCAAACTTCTGGTAGAGTTTGTTCATAAACATACTCGTTCCTCCAAGAATGTAGAAGATAAGAAGGGATGGTTTAACCTTTTCCCTTTTCTTCTTTGAGTAGGAGAGAAGAACTATTGAAGCTATAGAAAGAGCTATTCCAATCCACTGGATTGAGTTTGGAATTTCCATCCAGAGTATCATTGAGAGAAACATGGGTATGAGTATGTTTAAGGACCTTACCGTTCCTGTAATTCCAACCCCATTCTCTTTTATACTCTTTTGATAGAATACAAAAGCTGTAAAGTATGAAATTCCTGCAAAGAATCCAACAATTACTCCCCAGAGAATAGAACCTTCATAGTTGAGAGTCCCTCCTGTTTTTATGATTTTCAATAGGTTTTCTAAGGCATAAGAGATGTGAAAACCTTGAATTTTTGTATCCCTTTCTATTAAAATTTCTATTAGAAGTATTGAAAATCCGACGATGTAGTTAAGTGTAGAAACTACAATTCTATCTGCTCTTCTTCTTTCACCTAATTTGAAT
>JAGGSY010000180.1 GCA_021158845.1 Caldisericia bacterium | reverse complement strand
ATTTTTAATTCACAGGAAGAGATGAAAAAGATTAGAGAGAGGATAATAGAGCTAAGAAAGGAACTTGGTTTTACAAGAACAGAATTTGCAGCAAGAGTTGGGGTCTCTGCATCCTATATTCATATTATTGAAACTGGAAGACAGGAACCAACCTTGAGAGTGCTTGAGAGTATAGCAAGAGCCTTTGATATACCAATTATATACTTCTTTGAAGATATAGATATTTCAGAAAAACCTGTAGAAAAACTTATCTCTGTGCCTGTAAAGGGGAAGATTTCAGAAAAGAAACCAATTCAATGGGAAGAGGAAGGGAACATAACCATTCCTAAAAAATGGGTAGAAGGGGATATGTTCTTTCTTAAATATCAGGGGAAGGGAATAAAGAGTTTTGATTTAAAGAAGGGGGATTTTATACTTGTCTCCCAGGAGGAGAATTTAAGAAATAAGGATAGAGTTATTGTCCTATTTGATAATACATCGAACTTTGCCACCCTCTCCTTTGAAAGAGGAAATTGGTTACTAAGACCTGCTGTTGAGGGGGATTTTACCTATATACTTGAAAGTAGGAAATTTAAGATACTAAGGATCAACAGGATTGTAAGATTGGTTGGAAAGATAAGCAAATAGCTTTCTTAAAGCTTTACTTCTATGACTAATTTTGTTCTTCTCTTCAAAAGAGAGTTCCCCTATGGTCTTATCAAGTTCTGGAAGATAAAATATGGGATCATATCCAAATCCCTCTTTACCCCTTTTCTCAAACCATATGTAACCACTCAGCGTTCCCTCAAAAGCCTTTTCTCTTTCACTATCCTTATAGACTATAACAGTCTTAAACATCGCCTTCCTTTTTTCAAAAGGAACGCCCTCAAGAAGTAATAGTACCTTTTTTATATTCTTTTCAAAATCCCCATCTTCTCCTGCGAATCTTTTTGAAAAAACACCTGGTTTTCCATCAAGATAATCAATAATCAAACCAGAGTCATCTGCAATTGTTGGTATTTTTGTTTTTTCAAAAGCGTATCTTGCCTTGATAAGAGCATTCTCAAGAAATGTTTCTCCTGTCTCCTCTGGCAGTGAAAGTCCATTAAAATCCCTAAGGGACAGGAATTTTATTTTTAAATCAAACAACTTAGAAACCCCTATATATTCTCTTAGCTTGTGTGGATTTTCAGTAGCCACTAATAGCGTCTTTGAGAAGTTCTTTTTCATAGTTTATTATCTCGTTTATACCTTTCCATGCAAGTTTAACAAGTTTAAAAAGTTCTTCCACAGAAAACTCTCTCTTCTCTCCCGTCCCCTGAATCTCTATAATTTTCTTCTGCTCATTCATAACAACATTCATATCAACCTGTGCCTCAAAATCTTCACTAAAATTTAGATCTAAAAGAAT
Organism: Caldisericia bacterium; assembly: GCA_021158845.1. NCBI lineage: Bacteria > Pseudomonadati > Caldisericota > Caldisericia > Caldisericia bacterium. The sequence goes on along the minus strand of JAGGSY010000180.1, from coordinate 5,418 downwards.
TTGATCAGATACAATTCCCACACTCACAGCACCTATAAAGTATCTAACTGGAAAATAAGGAATCTTTCCCCTTTTAAACAACCTTGAGAGGGCAAGGTAAAGAGCGACAAATCCTCCATTTATCGCAGCAGTCCTCGTTCCACCATCTGCCTGTATTACATCTGCATCAATCCATATGGTCATACCTGGTATCCCTTTTAAATCAACACAGGTCCTCAAAGTCCTTCCTATTATCCTCTGAATCTCCTGACTCCTTCCCTCTATTCTGCCTTTATCAATATCCCTCATAGTTCTTGGATAGGTTGAACCTGGAAGAAGTGAATACTCTGCTGTGATCCATCCCATATTTGTATTTCTCAAGAATTGTGGCACCTTCTCATCCACCATGGCGGTACATATAACCTTAGTATCTCCCATCTGAACAAGAACTGAACCAAGTGGATACTTTAAGAAATCTATCTCTATAGAAAACTCCCTTAACTCGTCAGGTTGCCTTCCATCTTTTCTTTTAACCAATTTCTCTCTCCTTTCTTTTAAGAATTATACATTCAACTGTTTAATATTGTCAAATAGAATTCAATTGTTAAAAATCTTCTACAAAGAAGCAGCAACGGAGCCTCTAATGGTTTGACTTATTTTAAAAAAGGAATTAAAATTATTACATGCACAGAGAGGAGATAGAGTTAAGAGGACATATAATTGATTCAATGATTCTACCAAAAATTTTTGATGTTATCATGAACATGGGGGGTGAATTTGAAATTCTTGAGTTTGAGATAGGAAAAAGAAGGGAACTTCCAAGTTATGCAAAGCTTCTCGTCATGGCAGAAAAAAGAGAGGTCCTTGAAGATATTCTTGAGGAAGTTCAGAAATTGGGCGCCACTCTTACAGAGGAAAAAGAAGTTAACTTATCTCCAGTAGAAAAGGATGGAGTTGCCCCAGATAACTTTTATTCAACCACAAACCACAAAACCTATATAAGGCTTAACAAAAAATGGATATATGTAAAAAACCCTGAAATGGATTGTGTAATTGTGGTCAAGGGAGAAGAGGCGGAAACAAAACCAATAAATGAATTAAAGAAAGGCGAGATGGTTGTTACTGGTTTTGATGGGATAAGAATTGAACCACCAGAAAGACCAAGAGGAAACCTTGGACCATTTGAATTCATGAACAGCGATGTTTCCATAGAGAAGCCAAAAGGCACGCTTATAAGGGCAGTAGCAAGGGAGATAAAAAAGATAAAAGAGAAGGATGGAAAGATTGGTGTTGTGGTAGGTCCTGCAGTTGTACATACAGGTGCTCATGTTTTTCTTGCGGAAATGATAAGATTGGGTTTTGTGGATGCTTTCTTTGGAGGAAATGCAATTGCAGTGCATGATATAGAGTATGCTCTCTTTGGAACATCTCTTGGTATAAACATTGAAACAGGAGAAGTATCAGAACATGGACACAGAAATCACTTAAGAGCAATAAACACTATAAGAAAGATTGGATCCATCAAGAAAGCTGTTGAGACTCATGTATTAAAAAGTGGTGTGATGTATGAACTTGTAAAGAATCATGTCCCTTTTGTCCTTGCTGGAAGTATAAGAGATGATGGACCCTTACCTGAAGTTGTAACTGATACAATAGTTGCCCAAAGAAAAATGAGAGAACTTCTAAGGGATATAGATTTAATTCTCATGATGTCAACCATGCTTCACTCCATAGCAGTTGGTAATTTAATCCCTTCTTATGTTAAAACGGTATGTATAGATATAAATCCATCAGTGGTAACAAAACTAATGGATAGGGGATCAGCTCAAACTCTGGGAATTGTAACAGATGTGGGAGAGTTTCTCCCACTTCTTGTTAGAGAACTTAAAAAATAAAACGAATAAAAGAGGTGCAATATGAAAGAAGTAATTGAAAAAGCAAAGAAGGCATTTGAGGTTAAAAATATAGTTGCAACTCTTCCGACAGAGGTAAAAAATAACGCCCTTCTCTTTATGGCAGAAGAACTTGTAAAGAGGAAAGATCTCATTATAAAGGAAAACAAAAAAGATATGATAAAGGGTGAAGAGAAGGGATTATCTAAATCTCTACTTGATAGACTTCTTCTTAATGAAAAAAGGATTCATGGTATTGCTGAAGGTTTAAAGGTTGTAGCTTCCCTTCCTGACCCTGTAGGTGAGGTGGTATCAGGCTGGCAAAGACCAAACGGTTTAAGAATAATGAAGATGAGAGTTCCAATTGGATTAATAGGAATGATCTATGAGGCAAGGCCCAATGTTACAGCAGATGCTATAGGTTTAACATTAAAAAGTGGAAACTGTGTAATTCTTAGAGGAGGAAGTGAGGCGATAAATTCAAATATTGTCATATGGAAGATCCTATCAGAGGCAGCATACAGGTCAGGAATTCCTGAAGGTTCCATTCAACTAATTGAAACAACCAATAGAGAGGCAGTTTTTACACTTCTCACTTTAACAGAATACCTTGATGTGGTAATTCCAAGGGGCAGCGCTAAGTTTATAAATTTTGTTAAGGAAAATGCAAAGGTTCCTGTAATTGAAACTGGAGCAGGAGTTGTTCATATATTTGTAGATGAGTCAGCAAATGTAGATATGGCAAAGAGAATAATCGTAAATGCAAAGGTTCAAAGGCCTTCTGTATGTAATGCAGTGGAGAAGATTTTATTTCATAGGAAAGTAAAGGAGACACACATTACTCCTATCCTTGATGCTTTAAAAGAGAAAGGAGTCACTATTATAGGTGATAGAGAGGTTCAGGAAGTTTATGAGGATACAATACCAGCTACAGAAGAAGATTGGATTAAGGAGTATCTTGATCTTAAAATAGCAGTGAAAGTTGTATCAAATGTTGATGAGGCAATAAAACACATAAACAAATATGGAACCCATCATTCAGATGCTATAATCACGGAGGATTACAGCAATGCAATGAAGTTTCTCTCCTCTGTGGATTCCTCATGTGTATATGTAAATGCATCAACAAGATTTACAGATGGGTTTGAGTTTGGCTTTGGAGCAGAAATAGGCATATCCACACAGAAACTTCACGCAAGAGGTCCCATGGGTCTTAAAGAACTTACAACTACAAAATACATAATATTCGGTAATGGGCAGGTGAGAAAATGAAAGTTTCAATAATTGGATGTGGAAAGATGGGTGAATCTATACTTAAAGGACTCTTAAACAAAGGATTTAACAAATCCAATATATTCATAACTACAAAAACAGAAACTCATCTTAAAAACTTACTGGAAAGATACAAAGTAATGGGTTCAACTAAAAATATTGATGCTATTAACTTCTCAGATGTCGTAATACTTTCCATAAAACCACAGAACCTTGAAGAGATTTCAAAGGAACTAACTGGCAGATTTGGGGGAAAGATACTAATCTCAATTCTTGCTGGAATAAGTATCAAGAACCTGAAGGATTATTTTAAAGTAAAAAAAGTTGTAAGGTGTATGCCAAATCTTCCCTCAAGGATTGGAAAGGGAATAACAGTGTGGACTGATTCAGGTTTAGATGAAGAAGAAAAAAACATAGTTAGAAAAATACTCTCTTCTATCGGTGAAAATATTTATGTGGAAAAGGAAGAATTTATAGATATTGGAACATCTCTAAGTGGTTCTGGTCCAGCTTATGTATTTTTATTCCTTAAATCTATGACTGACGCCGGTGTTTATCTTGGACTTCCAAGAGATATAAGTGAGAAACTCTCTGAAGAAACTGTCATTGGTTCAGTTCTTCTTAAGAGAGAACTTAAAAAAACATACGGTGAACTCATAGATATGGTTTCTTCACCTGGAGGAACCACAGTCGAGGCACTTCTTAAATTGGAGGAGGGTGGTTTTAAGTCCACTCTAATGAAAGCAATAATTGCGGCATATAAGAAAAGCAAAGATTTAAGGAGGTGATGGGTTTGATAATCGGCCTTATGTCAGATTCACATGGCTCACTTAAGTGGTTTAAAAGAGCATACAATCTATTAAAGGATACAGACTTAATAATACATGCAGGAGACATTCTCTATCATGGACCAAGAAATCCACTACCAGATGAATATCTACCTAAAGAGTTATCAGAGTTTATAAACACCATACCTAAGGAAAAAATTATATTTGTCAAAGGAAACTGTGATTCAGATGTTGATCAGATGGTGATAAATCATGATATCAGTAAGAGGTTTAAACTCATAGATATTAAACCCTTCACTCTGGGAATAATACATGGGGATCAGTTTAAAAATGATAGCGAGATGTTCAAATTTATGGAGGAGTTTGATATAGATATCCTCATTCATGGTCATTACCATGTAAAGAAAGCAGTGTCATCAAATAATAAAATCATCATAAGCCCTGGCTCTGTATCTCTTCCCAAAGACAGCTCAAAGAGTGCAGGGATACTTACAATAGAAAAATTTAATGTCGCTGTTGAGTTCTTTGATCTATCCAGTGGAGAATTACTGGTAAAAAAATCCTTCAAACTTGTTAAATGAAGATAAAGAAGATTTTTCTCTTTGATAATGAAAGGAAAAGAAAAGTAGAAACAGATGTTTTCTTGCCAGAAGATGTAGATAATAGTCCAATACTATACTTTTCACATGGCGCTGGAGGAACACCTGAGAACTACCTTTATCTATTTAGATACTTGACAAAACATGGATACTCTATATTTGCTCCACATCATCCAGGAAGCGATAGAAAAGCATTAAAAAATCTACTTGATAAAGGATTAAATGTAAAAGAGGCAATTCTAAAAATGCTTGAGGATAAAGATGAATGGATAAATAGGCCAAAGGATATATCATTCTTAATAGACGAAACATACAAACTCAAGGAAAAATGGAAGTTTCTTAATCTGAAAAAGATGGGAGCCTTTGGCCACTCCTATGGTTCATACACGGTAACAGTGATATCTGGTGCAAAAATATTTATGAATAGAAATTTTATCTCATTAAAAGACGAGAGGATAAAAGCTGTAGTTTCATATTCCCCACAGGGAGATGATTCCTTAGGTATTCCAAGGATGTTTAAACCCTCTTCATGGAAAGATATAAAAATTCCTTTCCTACAGATTACAGGCTCCAATGATATTGGTATAGAGGGTCAACCTGTGGAGTGGAGGATGCAGGGTTTCAAAGAAGCAGAGTCTAAAGAAAAATATTTTTTATTGATATATGGAGCAAACCATTTTGATTTTACAGATAAAGGAAAGGATGATGGAGAAATCCATAAGCTTATAAAATTTCTAACATATACATTCTTTGAAATTGTGTTATCCAAAAAATTTAACCTTAAAGTGTATTTAAGGGAAGAAACTTTAAGAAAAAATTTTGTAGGAGGAGAAATAGAGGATATACTTCTCTTAAAAGCTATGTAAGGAGGAGAGAATGTATGAAGAT
>JAGGSY010000179.1 GCA_021158845.1 Caldisericia bacterium | reverse complement strand
AGATATTCAATTTTTAATTTCAGAGAATTCCAATTTATCCAACTCAAGAATAACTTTAAATCTTCCTGTACTTAATGCGAACCAGTGGTACTTTTTGGTTTTAGACATACCAGGCTCTTCTTCATATAGGGATAAAGTTCTTTCATTTGGTTTTAAATACAACAGAGATTATTTTGGAACCAATGATGGAGAAATTTATATTGATGAAATGTTCTTAGGACCAGCAATAAAACCAACAATAAATGGTCAGAATATAACGGTAAGGCTGCTTTCAGTTTATAAGGATAGCAGAATAATAATAAAATACAAGAATGTTACTGCTCCCTCTACTGAGGGAGTGTATACATTTACTACAAAGTCAAGAAAAGAATCCGGCGAGACACTTGCTGATATAAGCTCTTCTCCAAAAGTTACTGTTTTATCAACCGCATACAAATTAGTCTTTAAGCAAGTAGTTTCCTCTATTACAGCAGGCCAATGGTCTACAAATACTTTTAAAATAGAGAGACAAGATTCTTCAGGGAATCCTGTAACAACTGGTACAATAACAGTTAAACTTTCAACAAATTCTCCATATGGAAAAGGAAAGTTTAGTTTAAGTGCTGGTGGTTCATCAATAACAACTCTTACAATTCATTCTGGTTCTTCTGAGACCTCTCCATTTTATTATTACGATGAAACATCTGGTGAATGGACGATAACTGCTTCTTCAACAGGACTCGTTTCTGCCACAACCACTATAACTGTAAATCCAGCAGCGCAATCAAAATTTGTTATTACTTTACCTGGGCAAACATTTGAAAATGGGAAGGGAAATAGTGGAACACCATCTGGACAAAATGCTGGTTCTTTGTTTGAGGTAAAGATAAGAGCGTGTGATGATTTTAACAATATAGTAACAAGTTATAGTGGCAATAAAACTTTAGATTTTAGTGGTCCTCATTGTTGTGATTCCACCAATAAACCTCAATATAATGGAGTGGAGGCTGACTGTGCTACAACTAAAGCGACTGTTAGTGTTAATTTTACAAATGGAATTTCTGATGTTATTAAAGTAATTTTGTATAAAGCTGAAACGACATCCATACATGTTGAAGATGGAACTTATACAGGGGATTCCTCAACATTTATAGTCAATGGAGGTCCTTTAAAATCCTTTGAATTAGAATTTCCAGATGTTTCGACCAAAGTTGCTGGACAATCTTTTCCTCTTGTTATCAAAGCAAGAGATGATTATGGTAATCTAACAAAGTTTAGTGGCACTCTTGATATATCACTTGTTGATGGAACGACACACCTTCCTCTATCTTCCCCTCCATCCCCACTCATTTCACCTTCCTTAGTCAGTTTTAATAATGAAATTTCTAAAACTTTACAAGTAACAATATATAAATCCTACGATGGTGCTTCAATAAAAGTCCAGAATCACAATGGAGTTGAGGTAGCTTATTCTGATCCTATAGATATATGGCATGGAAGCCTGGATCATTTTAGATTCTCAGATATGCCTCCCTATGTTGTTTATGATGTCTATTTCCCTGTAACTATCTATGCAGAGGATCAGTGGAGCAATCTTATTGATGATACAGCAGGTGCAACACCTTATACAGGAACCGTTAAATTGAGTTGTTCTCTTGGAATAGATAAGATTTATCCTACAAGTGTGAGTTTTAACGATGCTGATCCTACTGATGGAAAAGTTACACAGTTAATAGAGATAACATTCCCATCCACATCAGTTACAATTACTGCACGAGATACAGTTTTAAATAAGAGTGGTACATCTACTCCATTTCCAGTGTATGGAGACCTTGAATATTATGAATTTGATAATATTGCTCCCCAAGTTTCAGATCTTGCTTTCAACATAAAAATTTTGGCAAAAGATATGGTTGGAAATTTACTTTTAAATGAAACAGGGGAGATAGACCTCGTTGCTGAAGCAGAAGATGGAACCCCTTTGACTATTACGCCAAATAATGTAACACCAACAAATGGGGTATGGGAGGGTGATGTTACCATAACTCCTGCAAATCCAAAGGTAAGAATTGTTGCAAGAAACCATACAGATTCGACAATAGTTGGTTACTCAAACTGGTTTAGTTTGTCTCAAAGCCAGCCAGCTTTCTTCATCTTTGATCCAATCCCATCTCCTCAAATTGCGGAGCAATCTTTCCCTGTTCACATAACAGCTGTGGATGTTTATGGATCAAAGGTTATAAACTTTAACTCAGCTGTAAATCTCTCTGCATCTACAGGTCCTGGTACAGTTTCTCCCTCAACCATTGTGTTCCTTAATGGTGAATGGAATGGAAATGTAACTTTGTATCTTCCAAATCCAGCAGTAACACTTACAGTTTACGATCCAATTTCTGGAGCAAGTGGTGTTTCAAATACATTCCAGGTAACTGGTGGAGTTGAAAGTTTCATCTTTTCATCCATATCCTCCCCGCAGTATAGAAACGAAAATTTCTTTATAACCATAAGTGCTGTTGATGTGAATGGTGATATTGTAACGGGATTCAATGGAACTGTGAATCTATCTTCAAGTGCGGGAACAATTACTCCATCCACAGTTACATTCACAGCAGGTATGTGGAATGGGAATGTAAAGATAAATGGAGAAGGACAGAATGTTAGAATTACAGCTATGTATTCTGGAAAAGTTGGCGTTTCTGATCCATTTACAATATTACCCTTCTCTCAGCTTGTATTTGAACCAGCTATATCCACTCCTCAGTATGTTGATACTCCATTTACAATAACTGTGAAGGCAAAAACTCCATCAGGTTCTCTTGCTCCATGGAGTGGAACAGTTTCCCTCTCCTGCTCATTAGGAAATGATAAAATTGATAAGACAAGTCTTACCATTACAAATGGAACTGGATCAACTGATGTAAAGATATTTGAAAGGGCTACAAGCGTTACTCTAACTGCCACAGCAACAGTCTATGGAACAACAATTTCAGGAACATCAAATCCATTTGAGGTAAAGGAAGGAAACAAACTCGTCTTTATTACAGAGGAACAGGTTGTTCCCATTGATACTCCATCCAGCGAGATAACTGTACAGGTTCAGGATCAGGATGGAAATCCTGTAAATGTTCCAACAGATACAACTGTAAATCTTACCTCCAACTCACCAACAGGAAGATTCTCAAAGGATAAATCAACTTGGAGCACCTCCAATTCATACACAGTGACAATCCATTCTGGTGAAAATCAGGTCACGTTCTATTACAAGGATACATCTCCTGGTGTTCATACCTTAACTGCTTCAGCCACAGGACTTAGAACTGGTACTCAGGATATAAGGATATCTGTGGATGGAAGTGGTGAATGCACCATTACTCCAGATACTGCCTTTGTAAGGGAGACAGGTAAAGACTTCACTTTGATATTTAAATCAAAGGCAAGTATGAATGGAGGAGAGATTCAAATTATAATACCAACACAATTTTCAGAGCCACAGAAGACATCTCCTGGTGGTGAGGGTTATGTATCTGTTACCTCTGGAACAGGTGTAACCATTGGAACATGGACAATTTCAGGATACACAATAAATATTCCAATTAATATAATGCCAAAGGATAGACAAATCACCATAAAGTACAACAATGTTTCATGTCCAGATACAACTGGTGATTATGTCTTTGATGTAAAGACCCGTGGACCTGAGGGAAGTTTTGCATCCATTGAGAATCCACCAAAGGTAACAATTACACAAACCTCAGTATCTAATGTAAAGGTTTCACTTTCTCCCACATCTGCTGGTGCTATTGGTGAGTACACAATAACATTTACTACATCCCCTGTTGGTCATCTCCTTATGGGCTCTGATCAGATAATTATAAAATTCCCATCAGGAACAGAGGTTCCTGGAGTTATTGATGCCGCTTCGGTAACTGTAAATACAATAAATCCAACATCTCCTCCAGCAGTTGATCCAAACAAGAGAGAGGTAACGATAATAACACCTGTTGATATTGGTGATAATTCAGAGGTAAGTGTTAAATTCTTACCAACTGCAAAGATAAAGAATCCCACAACAACAGGTTCCAACTATCAGGTGGAGGTTTGGACAACAAATGATCCTGTAAAGAAACTATCTGCAAAGTATAACATAACTGCAAGAACTGGAGTTATGAACGGAAGAGTAACCCTTGACCCTCCAAGGGCAAACTCAAGTTCAAATATAACCATTTCCTTTAAGATAAGTAATCCTCTTGTAAAGAATGCTCACACAATAACACTTGTATTCCCATCCGGTTTTGATATTCCTCCATCCATTGGAGCATCCCTCATCACTGTTGGAGGAAGCCCCCTTGTCGATGATCCAGATGTAAATTCTGGAACAAGAACAATAACAATGGTTGTTCCAAGAGATTTCTCAAGTGGTGCCAATGTTGAGGTGGTAATTAGTAAAGATGCAGGAATTGTGAATCCACCAAAGGCAGGGAAGTATAAGTTAACCATATATACATCACAGGATAATCAACCAGTGGATACTGCTCCATTTGACATAATCAAAGAATCTCAGATAAAGGAAGTTTTAGCCTCTGTGGATCCACCAACTGTGGGTAAAATTGCAAGATGGGAGATAACATTTAAGACAGGAACCCTTGGAGGAATATCCACTGGTGGAAAGATATGGGTAGAGTTTCCAAACGGAACAGTTGTTCCACCATCCATACCCAATGGAACAGTTACCGTGGATGGAGTAGCTGCAGTTACTCAAAGGGTTCTCTCATTAAAGATAGAGATAACTTCACCAAAGGATATACTTCCAAATTCCACAGTTAAGATTGTAATTACAAAGGATGCAGGAGTTAAGAACCCCACATCTCCTTCATCCACATACAAGGTAAAGGTTTCAACAACGGCTGAAAAGACACCTGTTGAATCTGCTCCATTCACTATTTATCAGCCACCTGTCTCAAAGTTAAAGATCTCTCCAGATAAACCAGATGGTCTCTCAGGATACTACATAACAAAACCGACAATAACCATTTCTGCATCAAGTAACTATGATCCTTCTCCAAAGATTTACTATCACTGGGACAGTGGACATGATAATCTATATTCAGGTCCAATTACCCCTCCTGAGGGAGTTCACAAGCTTTACTACCATGCTGAGGATAGGTTTGGAAATGTTGAGGATGAGCATGTAAGAGAGTTTAAGGTGGATACAAAACCACCTGTGATTAGTCTTGTTCAACCTGAGGATGGAAGTTATGTAAAGGATAAACAGGTGAAAGTTGTAATTTCATCTCCTGAGACTCTCCTTGATGCAAAGATAAATGGAAAGAAGATGATAAAGGGAACTCAGGGAAGGTGGAGTTTAACAGTAACTGTAAGTGAGGGAGAGAACAATTTTGTTGTGAAGGCAAGGGATCTTGCAGGAAATGAAGCGGAAATATCCTTCACAGTTTATCTTGATACAACACCACCAGAGGTTAAGATTGTTTCACCAAAGACAGGTGGACTTGTTACTACAAGAAGTGTAACTGTTATAGGAGAGACTGATCCCAACTCAAAGGTTCATGTAAAGGTGAGTGCAATTACAGGTATTATCTATGAAGATGATACATTCTCCGATAAAAATGGAAAATTCCAGTTTACTTTAACAAAACTTCCTCCAGGATTTATAGGGATTACAGCTATTGCAACAGACCCTGCAGGTAATGAAGGGAAGGCAATATCCAACTTTGTTCATAAGGAAACAATTCTTTTATGGATAGGAAAACCTGAGGCAATGATTGACAATGAAAAGACCTATGTTGATCCCGGTAATAAAAATGTTGTTCCATTCATTCTCCCTCCAGGTAGAACGATGGTTCCAATTAGATTCATTTCTGAAGCCTTTGGTGCAACAGTGGGATGGGACGGAGCTACAAGAACAGTTACCATTGTTTGGGGTTCAACAACCATAAAGCTCACCATCGGTGTCTATACTGCAAAGATAAATGATAAGACTGTTAAACTTGATGCACCACCAATAATAAGAGAGGATAGAACCTTTGTTCCAATTAGATTCATTTCTGAAGCCTTTGGTGCACAGGTTCTTTGGGATGGAACTGAAAGAAAGGTAACTATAATATATCCACCTTCAGGGAGTTAGGAGTATCCTAACTCCCTTTAATATAAAGGAGGAGACATGAAGAAAATTGTTTTAAGTGTGTTAGTGATTTTACTTGCTATAGGCTATTTTTCAGGGACAGTTTCTGCAAGTAATTTATATCAGGTAAAGGTTACACCTAAGGTCTTTGGAGTGGACAATCTTATAAACAACATGGATGCCAAGTGGGATATTGTTATTGATAACAGTGGAGGTAATTTGCTTATCTCTGGGGATAGAATTTACATAGAGTTCCCATCAGGTTTTGATTTAACATACGCAAGGTTTGTCTCCTTAACCCCCATAACTGCTTCTGGCATATCTGCATCTGGTAGTGGAGTGGTAGCATCTGGAACACAGATGATAATACCTGTTACCTCAAATCAAACCTCTCTTGGTTCATTCAAGATAAGTATTGAAGGAGTGCATAATCCAGCAACACCTTCAGGCACTTACATGGTAAGGGTATGGACTACAACATCCACAGGTATAACCCTTGATGGACCAACATACTCAAATCCATTCCTTGTAGTTTCAAGCTCTTATAGCTACAATCCACCATACTATCCTCCCACATACCCTTATGTATCAAGGGTGGTTATAACTCCTCAATATGTGAATCTTTCAGTTGGTGCATCTAGGCTTTTCACAGCACAAGCTTATGATTCATACGGAAATCCAATGTATGGAGTAACCTATGTATGGAGCGTCCTTCCAGGAACAGGAAATGGAACTATTACCTCAAATGGATACTTCACCTTAACATCTCCAGGGACTGTAACAATAAAATGTGAGGTTTTGGGATATGGAATTGTTGGATATGCATATGTAAACTCTTACTATCCCTATCCATATCCTCCATATTATCCCTACTATGTTAATAAAGTGGAGATTAGTCCATCATCAGTTAGTATGATTCCTGGAGATACACAAGTTTTCACAGCACAGGCATACGACGCTTATGGTTATCCATTGAATGTAACAAACTATGTATGGACTGTAACTCCTGTTACTGCTGGAACCTTTTATGTGTCTTCTGATACTAAAACTTTGACATTCACACTCTCCCCTTATTCAGGAGTGGTTACAATCTCCTGCCGTGTGGATGGAAGTGGAATAGTAGGTTATGCTTATATAAATGCCTATACCCCATCTTATACTGATACCATAGTTATTACTCCTCATGATGTCTATGTTTCTCCTTCTAATCCATATCAAACCTTTGTGGCACAAGGTTATGATTCCTCTGGAAATCCTCTGTCAGGTGTTACCTATACATGGAGCTTGAATCCTGTTAGTGCTGGAACCATGAGTGTTAACCCAACAGATACAAGTCAAGCTACATTCACCCTTAACCCTGCCTTTTCAGGAACTGCAGTTGTCTCATGCACAACAAGTTATGGGACTCCATCTAAAACAATATATGGCTCAAGCTATATTCATACATCCTACTCACCTCCTTATCCACCATACCCTCCTGCATCTCAGCTTGTCATTACACCTCAAACAACAACCATGAGCATTGGTGAAACAAAGAGTTTCGCTGCTCAAGCCTATGATTCATGTGGAAATCCAATTTATGGAGTTTCCTATGTCTGGACTGTAATTTCTGGAAATGGCTACATAACTCCAACTGGAAGTTCAAAAACAATATACTTTACCCTATCCTCAGGGACAAGTGCAACACTCAAATGCGAAGTTCCCTCTCTTGGATATGTTGCCTATGCCTACATAAATACATACTTCCCACCATCACCTCCTGTTTCAGGAGTAACGGTATCACCCTATCCGCCGAAGGCAGGATATACTGCATCCTATTTTATTTCCTTTAATCTTTCGCCATCTACCTCTCTTTCAACAGGAGACTGGATAATGATAACATTCCCTGTTGGAACATCTCTTCCATCTGTAATTTCACCTTCAAATGTAAGTATAAATTCCACTCCATTAACCTCTTATCCAATAATCTATCTCTCATCAAGGTCAATACTTCTATACACACCAATCCCTATTGTTTCAGGTGGAAGGGTAGATATATCCTTCTCCTATTTCTGTAATATAAGAAATCCATCAACCCCTGGAACATACACCCTGTCTGTATCAACAAGTAAATCTCCAACCCCGGTGATGTCAAATCCATACACAATTAATCCGTGAAGAAGTTAATCCTTCCTATTATAATTATGACCCTCCTCCTTTCCTCATGCGGAAGGGAGGAGGTTATAATAAAGGGAAGAGTAAGGGATGATTCAGGTTCCCCTATAGAGGGAGTTAAAGTTGAGATAGAGGATCTGGGAATTTCCCAGTTTACAGATAGTAGTGGAAATTTTTTATTTAAAGACTCATTTGAAGAAAAGACATACACCCTTAAATTTGAGAAGAAAGGGTATAAGACTCTAACAAAGAAGATTGATGCTATAAAGGGTGAGAATAATGTAAATATAACTCTTATGCATTGCACACTTGAGAGAATTTTAAAGAAAAAGGTGTTTGTTGTTGGGATGGATCTTAATAACAAGCCTTTTTCTTTTATAGAGTGTTCAGATAAGCATGGGTTTGATGTGGATTTGATAAAAGAGATAGGAAAGAGAATATCAGCATCTCCATTTATTATTAATGTTCCAGAGAATGAACTTCTTATGGCACTTAAAGATGGAGATATAGATGTTGCTATTTCCTCTCTTGAAGTTAAGGACATAGACGGAGTCTCTTTTTCCACTCCTTATTTCATTGATGGTTACAGTATCGTGATAAGGAAGAGGGAGTGGAGAATAAAGACAGGCAGTGATTTAAAGGGGAAGGTTGTAGAGATTACAGATAAGAGGATTTTAAAGAGGATAAAGGAACTATTCCCTGGAATTAAAAGGGTTGAATATGAAGAGAATATCGAGAGGGCGATGGCTGATCTTGATAAGGTTTTTGTGGATGCAGTTGTTTCTCCATACTCCCTTGCTGCCTATTATTGCAATAGATACAAGAAGGTGAAGATGATTGATTATCTCTTTGGTGAGAAAAAATATGTAATTGCAGTGAGAAGTTCTGATAAGGAATTGTTAGAAAAAATAGACGAAATCCTTTTAGAAATGGTTAAGGACGGGAGCTACAATAAAATTTTCTCAAAATGGTTTTATCCACTTGACAGCACCAGTATAGTATCTTATAATAAGAAAAGAAATGAACAAGAAGAAAGATAAAGAGTTCTCTCTTATAATAGTACCAAACGGAAGGGGAAAGGTTAAACTTTTAAAATTCAATACAACCCATTTGTATGTATTCCTCTTATTGATAGTTGCATTCTTAATCGTCACATCATTTATATTCGTTGATTATGGTAGGACAAAAAATGCCCTTTATGCATTAAAGGCAAAGAACCTTAGCACTCTATCGGAGGTTAAGAGTAAAGAGATAGAGCTTCTTCAGAAGGAGGTTGCAGAGCAATCGGCAAAGATAGACGCCTTTGAAGAATACATAGCCTATCTATCTTCCCTCGGATTGGAAGTTAAGAAGATGGCTATGATACCTGGTGTACCTGTTAGTGTTGAGGAACTATTTCAACAGAAGAAAAAGGAAATTGCCTATACATTGGAGGGTGCAGAAGCTAAAGTTGTAGAAAATCAGATTAAGATAAAAGGCCTTGAAGATAAGGCAAAGAATTTAGAGATGTCACTTTCTGCTTTAAAAGAGGCACTTAAGGAGTACAATGATATTTTAGATCATACACCAAACATATGGCCTGTTGTTGGTCCCATTGAGTCGGATTTTGGCTGGAGAACCCATCCAGTCTATAAAACACCAGATTACCATACCGGTGTGGATATAGATGCTGTTGAAGGTACCCCTATTAGAGCGGCAGCATCTGGTGTTGTTATACTCTCTGGATGGAATGGCGGGTATGGAATAGAAGTGGAGATAGTTCATAGAAAGGGATTATCTACAGTATATGGTCATCTCTTAAAATCCCTTGTGAAACCGGGGCAGAAAGTAAAGAAGGGGGAAATAATAGGATATGTTGGAATGACAGGAGTCGCAACTGATCCTCATCTTCACTACGAAGTGAGGGTCAACGGATTGCCAGTGGATCCAAAACCATATCTTCCAGGAGCATCAAACCCATAAAACAAATTTTAATAAGGACACTCCTTTTGGATAAAAAAACAAACCTCAAGAAACTTACTTTAATCCTCCCAAAAAGG
>JAGGSY010000178.1 GCA_021158845.1 Caldisericia bacterium | reverse complement strand
GTTATAAACAAGAAGGTTTTGTTAAGAAAAATAAAAATACCTTTCCCCCCATGGCAAAAAAGAAAGGGTTAGAGTTTCGTTTAGATGTTAATATTAATACAAATGAAATATATTCTGACTATAATGCACTAAACAGAATAATAACTAATCTCCTTGAAAATGCCGTTAAATATACTGACAGTGGGTATGTAGAGTTTAAATATATTGAGGATGGGGAAAGAATATTGATTGAAGTAAAGGATACAGGTAAAGGAATTCCAAAAGATAAAATTAATGAGATATTTAAACCATTTGAAACAACCATGTTAAAAAGAGGTGTAGGTCTTGGACTCTCAATAACAAAACACCTGGTTGATCTCTTAGGAGGAAATATTTCAGTAGAGAGTGAATTAGATAAAGGTAGTGTATTTCGTGTTGTTATCCCTTTAAAAAGATTTCCAGCTCTTAAAAAGACAGGGGAGGGATTTAAGGAAAATTCAGTTTTGATAATTGAAAATAACCTTGAAGATATAGAATTAATAAAGGATATATTTGAGAGAAGGGGAAAGATAATTTATATTGCAAGAACAGGGAGGGAAGCTTATTCAATTCTAAATAAATTTGTCCCAGGAATTATTTTTATAGATATTGTTCTTCCTGACTATTCAGGTTTAGAGATAATAAAAGAGATAAGGAAGAAGAAAGAATTCCAAAAAACCTCGATTTTTGTCTATTCCGCTCTGGAGAAAAGAAAAATTATAGGGATAAGTAGATACTTTGAGAAGGGAAAGATAGATTTCTGCACCCTTGCAGAAAAAGTTTTTGAATCCTTGAAAAAGGGAGTAATAAAATGTGGAGTTCTTTATGATCAAGAAATTAAGGAAACTGTAAGGAATATATTAAAAGGAGTCCGCAAATTGGAAATAAAATTTATGTTACCTTTAAAAGAATTAAAGAACGTTGAGGAATGGAAAGATGAGATTATAAAAGTAATAAGAAAAACTGAAGTACCTTTTGTGATGATTTTTGTGTCAGAAAAACATAAAGAGGTGCCTTTTAATCTGGATTTATTAAGGGCAGTATTTGAATACGAAAAAATGATGGGAGTAGGGCATGTTGTAATATATTTAAAGGGAAATGCTATAATTGGTACTGATATTTTAATAGAAAGAAGTGAGCAGAAATCTATCTCCAATGAGATTATAAGACAATTGGAGAATTTGGTAGAATAAATTTGTCCTCGGAGGTGAGTTTGGAGAAAGGAATTAATAAGAGATTGGCTGTGATTACTGTATTAATTATCATATTTACAGTTCTTCCAATGGGGAAACAGTTCATCACTTCTTTCAGTATAAAGGATGATACCCTTGTTGTGTTCAGTACTGCCTCTCTCCCAGATTCATTCATGGAGTTTAAAAATTTGAAGGAAAGTGAAGGATTGAATGTAATTGTAATCACTCCTCAAGAATTACAGGGAGAAGATAAGGTGGTTTCTTTGAGAGATTATCTGAGGGATAGATTAAAGACCCTGAATATAAAATATCTAATGATTATTGGCTCTGATTCAAAGTTTCCAATGGTGAGATTCTATCCAAGAGGAGATGGAAGAAGTGATGAGTTTGATGGATATTTTGAGCCCACTCCCTCTGATATATTCTTTGCCTGCCTCAATGAGGAATTTGATAAGGATGGAGATGGAAAGTTGGGTGAGTATCCAGATGATAACATCCATGTTAAGCCAGAGATATTTGTTGGGAGGATTCCAATAGACGATAAGGAAGAACTTGACAGATACTTCTCTTCTCTCGTTAGATTTGAAAAACTCCCCTTCAACAGGAAAAATAAAGCCCTTCTTGCTGGAGCGTATCTTTCATTCAGAGGTAAGGAGTGGATGGGAAGAACGCTAAAAACTGAAGATGGCGCTGAGTTTATGGAAAAGATAATAGATGAAATTCTTGTTAAGAATAGAATTACCCCCATAAGACTATATGAAGATGAAGGGACTTTACCCTCTGCCTTTCTACACGATTTCCCTCTAAACACAGTTAACCTTCAAAAGCTTCTCTCAGAAGAGACCTTCTCTTTAATAAGTATAAATGCCCATGGAAGTCCTTATAGTGTTGCAAGATACATATGGAATGATAGAGATGGTGATTACACGCTCAGTGAAAGTGAAACGACATTTAAATCTCTTTTATCCACAGGCACTCTGCCAGATGAGATAAATGGAGGGATTGTCTTTGCAGCAAGTTGCCTTACAGCAACTCCTGAAGCCCCAAACTCTTTAGCAAAAACTTTCCTTTCAAAAGGTGGAAGTGCATATATTGGTGCAACAAGGATCTCCTGGGGTCCAAGTTATTGGAAGGACATAGAAGATGGAGGACTTTTAACAATAGACTACCTATTTACAAGAAACTTTATAAAAGAAAATCAAACTGTGGGAGAAGCATTCTGGAATGCAATATCTGAATATCATGAAAACTACTTTGAATCAGACAAGGAAGACCCTGTTGAGGCAGCACAGATGAATACATACACATTTAACCTCTTTGGCGACCCTACCTTAAAGATTGATAAAGATGGAAATGCTCCTTTTATGAAGAGATACTCTGTCTTTGGATTCAAAAAAGATAACGAATTTGTGCCTGTTGAAGTTCCCACTGGTGCAAATATAGAACCATTTGATAGAGTAGATGGTGGCTTTTTAATAAAGAACATAGGTGCTGGAGAATATAACTTCTCTGTCAACAACATACCCATGAGTTTTAATTTTAATGAGATAGAATCACCAGTTTACATATATCCTGAAGAAAACGGGAATGAA
Source organism: Caldisericia bacterium (assembly GCA_021158845.1). Classification (NCBI taxonomy): domain Bacteria; kingdom Pseudomonadati; phylum Caldisericota; class Caldisericia; species Caldisericia bacterium. The sequence goes on along the minus strand of JAGGSY010000178.1, from coordinate 5,250 downwards.
CTTTATCTTCATATCTTTGGAGATAAGAAAATTGTAATTCACCTCTCGCATGGATTGAAGTTTAAAGAGTGTATGACTAAAGGAGTCAAATTTTATTATGACTCTTATAGAAATATTCTTCTTGTTGAGGGTGGGGGAGTGATGATCTTTAATATCTCCGACGAAGACTATTCATTCTCGGTAAATACTGGAGATGCCATCGTTTTTAATCCAAATGGACTTGATTACAATCATGATTTCATAATAAATGAAGAGGATATCTTTGTTTTTGCCCATCATTTTGGTATAAAAAAAGAGGATGTCATGTATAATAGTTTGTTTGATTTAGATAAAAATGGATTAATTGATGGAGAAGATCTAATAGAACTCTCCTTCCATTATGGAGAGTTAGGGAGGCAGCAATGAAGGAAATTTCATTTATAAAAAACTTTGGTAAGGTTTCCCTCTTTTTTGACACAGAGAACATAGACAATGCTTTAAAGGAGGATGTTTTACTTGGACAGATAGAGAATAAAAGCGGTGTTTTTATGTGGGAGGATGAGGATCAGGAGTTTATTATAGCTTTTTTGGATGGAAAACCTGTCTATACATGTTTCTTCACAGGAAATGAGAGAGTAGAGGGTGAGGAAGGAGAGAGGATGTTTTCCTCTAAAACCAAAGGAAAAATCTATCTCTTTACATTCCCAAGAGAAATAATGATTGTTTTTCTGTCCTTTTTCTTTGGAGAAGAACTCTATAAAGACCTTGAAACTAAAGTTCTTGAACTAACTCAATTTCTTGATACCCTTGGAGAAAAGAAACTAACAGGTGTTTTATACGCAGTAGATGATGAGGAAATTTTTATACCGCTGTTTGACGGGAATATCCTTGAGGTTAAAGACGGAGAGATAGTTTCAAAAACTCCCTTTTCTTCTGAAGCAGATTCAGAGTTAATAATGAAATTTGCCACTGTTTCTATGAAACAAAATGCAAAACTCTCATTCTACTCAATAGATAAGGATATAAATCCAAATCCTATAGAACTCTCTGTGTTTAAAATGAGAGGTGAACAACTAAAGAATCTTGCAAAGGATGCGCTCGCAGAGGTTTTAAGGGAGAGAGTTAAAAGATTTGAGGATATGATTGACTCTGTGAAAAATTTGAAAGAGTTAAGAGATTTAATACCGAAAATAAAAGAGGATATCTTTGTCTTATACAACAAAAAACTCTCAGAGGATGCAGAAAAAGCTTTAAAGAGGATAACTGGTTAAAGTGAGTGCTTTGCATGGTTTAATTCTTGGAATTGTTCAAGGTTTGTCTGAGTTTCTTCCAATATCATCTTCAGGTCATCTCCTCCTTACATCCTATATACTGGGAATTCCTTCTCCTCCAATAGTATTTGATTTGGTCCTCCATTTAGGAACGGTTCTCTCTCTTTTCTTCTTTCTCAAGAAGGAGATTGTGTATGCGTTTAAAAAAGTAAGACTCATCCTTTTATTAATGACCTCCATAATTTTTACCGGTGTCACTTACTTCCCTTTCAAGAAGGTATTTGAGGAGAGTTATGAAACCATAAATCATCTTCCCTTCTTTTTTATGTTCACGGCTTTATATTTAACCCTTTTTTATTTAAGAAAAAGGGGAGATAAGAAGGCAGAGGAAATTTCGTTTTTTTCAGCCATAATACTTGGAGTACTGCAGGGAATAGCAATATTTCCGGGCATTTCAAGGAGTGGAATGGTTCTTGTAGGTGGAGTGCTTCTTGGAATGAAGGAGGAGGAATCTTTTAAATATACATTCCTTCTCGCCATACCATCAATAATTATTGCATCTTTCTATAAGTTTTATGAGTACATAAAAGCACCCATCTACCTCTCTTTCTCTCCATTAATTCTTGGATTCCTCTTCTCATTTATATTTGGCCTTATCTCTCTCTACATACTCCTAAAGATTGTAAAAAGGAGGGAGATGTTCATCTTTTCCATATATCTTTTTATACTCTCCATAGTAATTTTTTATTTAATAAAAAGATAGAGCCTTTTAAGTACGAGGGAAAATTGGAAGATAAAAATAAATTAAAATAAATTGTCTTTGAAGCCAAGGGATTCAAGAAGGAGTTTCTTTGCACCTATGGGATAAAGATTTGATATAGTTCCCATTGCTGAAAAGATATAGTATTTATCTATAAGAATCTTTGGATTCGTGGGAAGGAGGAGTCTTTCATTTTCAGTATTTTTAAACAGCCTTTTTAAAAAGGTTTTCATTGATGGAATATGGGTAAAAACTCCCCCTGTCCCAACCACCCATTTAACATTCCTCAAATCCTTTCCAAAAATTGCCTTTATCTTTCCTGTGGGAGTATAAAGATACCTTACCTCCCCAACATGTCTTAAAAGTGCAGTTTTTACACAGATTTCTGCAAGTTTCTTCGTTAAATTAACCTCCCTTCTCTTCTCTGGGATTGGAGAAAGATACTTAAACTTCTTCTCTATCTCTTCTCTATTTAGAGGATCTATCTCGTTAAGCACATTCTTTGCAGAAACATAGACACCGAGGTCTCCCTCCACAGTTCTCTTGGCTATAGGTTCTGGATATATAACAATAGAATCCTTATCCTTTTTACCCTTCGTAACAGAGTGAACATCAGTTGTTGCTCCTCCAACATCAAATCCCATTATGTCTCCTATTTCCTTGTAGAGAAGCATAAAGGAATTCATCACAGCTCCTGGAGTTGGAATTATATCCCCCTCAACCCAATTCCTTATCTTTTCCATTCCTGGGGCATGGATTATGTGTTCCTCAAAAACTCCTTGAATCACCTTCCTTACAGGCTCAATATTTAATTTGTCAATTTCGGGATAAACATTTTCAGTTATGTATACTTTGAAACCTTTACTCTTAAATATATCCCTAACTATATCCCTTACTGCGCGATTCCCTGCAAACACAACAGGTGGTTTTATAGAGATGGTGGATAATCTTTTTGCATTCTCAACAACAATCCTATCCTCTCCAAAATCAACACCCCCTGATAGAAGTATTATATTTGGCTTTATCTCCTCAATCTTTTTCAAATCATGCGGGGTTATAAGTCCTGCAGTTATAAGCTTCACAATGGCTCCTGCACCAAGAGCTGCCTCTTTTGCCGCCTTTGCAGTCATCTCAAGGACAAGCCCATGAACTGTCATTCTAAGACCACCTGCAGCAGAGGAGTTTCCAAAGAGATGTGTCCATGTGAGTTTGTGCGTGCCAAGTTTATTTTTGAGGTCATCTATGGCTCTCTCAAGCCCCCTTGTAACATCTCCCTCATCAACAGTTGTTTTTGCTATGCCCTTTCCTAAATATCTTGGATTTCTCCCCTTTAAAGAGGAGAAAGCAGATACCTTTGTAATAGTTGAGCCTATCTCAACAACCAGTGTATGAACTCTCACTAAAAGGAATTATAACATAAGGGTTAGATCCCTTTGTAGAATTTCACCTCTTTTATCTTCTTTATCTCTTTATCCTTTGTTAAGAAGGTTAGATTGAAAATTACCACTCACCTCTAATCTCTTTTTGATACTTCTCTGGATCTTTAGTAAGTGTGATGACTCCGGAATACTTCATTAAAGTTTTTTTACTTGTTCCCTTCTTCTCTCTGATTAATTTCTCAATCTTTTTCCAGTACTCGTACGGAATAATAACCTCTACAATTCTCTTTTTTTCATCAAGGATGTATCTCTTTTTTATCGTATTCATATTTCCTCCTCAAAGGAATTATAACATAAGGGTTAGACTTCGCCTGGTGCAAATCTGCAGTTGCAGTGTCTTTCCTCTGGAATTAGTTTAATTACCTCAATTATTATCTTCTTCAGTATCTCACTCTTCTCATCCATGAGTCTCTTCACCTCTTCATGGGTTATCATCTCGTCTGTTATTCCTGCAGCAAAATTGGTCACTATTCCAATGGAGGCATAGCAAAGTCCCAACTCTCTGGCAAGAGTCACCTCAGGAACACCAGTCATACCAACAATATCACCGCCAAGAATCTTTAACATCTTTATCTCTGCCCTTGACTCATATCTTGGTCCATTCATGGCAACATATGTTCCAGCAAAATGAAATCTTACCCCTTCCTTCTCCATAACCTTTCTTATAACATCTCTCATCTCCGGGCAGTATGGATCTGTCATATCTGTATGAACAACCTTCCCCACTGAGTCAAAGAATGTAAAGTCTCTATCGTGGGTAAAGTCAAGAAATTGGTCTATTATCACAAAATCACCTGGCTTCATATTCTCATTCAAAGAGCCTGAAGCTGATGTTGCAAGTATTCTTTCAACACCAATCTCCTTCATAGCCCAGATGTTTGCCCTGTAGGGAATGAGGTGGGGTGGAATTGTGTGGGTTTTTCCGTGTCTTGGCACAAAAACAATCTCCCTGTCACCAATCTCTCCGATACTAACCTCAACACTCCCGAATGGAGTTATTATCTCCTTCTTCTCCCTCTCCTTCACACCGGGTAGATCATAGAATCCACTTCCTCCAATTACACCAAATTTCTTTCCCATAACTCCTCCTTTACTCTCTTTGAAATTTTATCAGCAATTCTTATTGGTTCTGGAATTCTATACTTTACACATAGAGATAACACTATATCTTTAGACTTTTCTATGTCTATCATATTCCCTGGAGAAACAAAGAGTGGTTTTACTTTATCTCTTGTTCTTAACACCACTCCAATCTTCCTATTTTTATCAAACAGGTATGTAAAACTCCCCTTCTTCTCATCAGGCTCCTCAAATTTTCCAAAGAGATGACTCTTTGCAACGCCAATTGTTGGTCTCTCTATAAAAATTCCTATGTATGTGGCAAGACCAAGTTCTCTTGGGTGTGCTATTCCCTGCCCATCCACAAGAACCACATCAATCTCTTTTAGATCAAAATGTTTCTTTATCGTCTTTACCGCATAGGGACCCTCTCTAAAGGAAAGAAAAGTTGGAATGTATGGGAAACTAACCTTTTCCTTTTCTACAACAACATCCTTAACTTTCTTCTCAAAAGCATCATACTTTACAACAACTGTGTATTGGAAATCTCCTTTATATGAAACATCCACGCCAAGGACAGTTTTTACCCTGTCTATATCTTTAGAAAGAACTATTCTTTTCCTTAAATTCTTTTGAATTTTAACAAACCTCTTTAGAATTTTATTCATTATCGTAATAAAACCAGATTGAATAATGGGTCTTTCTTTTAAGTCTATCCGCAGCGTAAAAATCTATATACTCT
>JAGGSY010000177.1 GCA_021158845.1 Caldisericia bacterium | reverse complement strand
TTGTCTGCTTCATATGTTATTATAATAGGTAATATCGGAGATAAAAACTATTTTAATTAGTAATTTTAAAGTCTAAATGTTAAAATGGTTTTAAGGAAGGGGGTAATTTTTATGAAAGAGGAAAAAGAACAAATTACCAAAAAGGGAAGCAGCATAAGGAAGATAGCACGGATAGTAAGTATCATTGTAGGTGGCTATTGGGCATTTGCTCTGTCCATGGAAGTCATTATGCTGAAAAAGATGGTATGGGATCTGGAAACAACCCTACTTGTAATCTTTGTTGTGATTTTACTAATTAGCGTCGTCATTGCCTGGATGAATGAAAAGATAGGTGGAACTGTCTTAATTCTTGGTGGAATTGGATTCAGTATATTTGCATACTTCTCTGCCGGACACAACAAGATTCTTGCCATGTTGGTCTCAGGCGTTCCATTCATCATCTGCGGAATTCTCTTCCTCATCGCCTGGATGAGGAAGAAGAAACATTCTCCTTATAAAATATAATATTAATCAGCCTTACTCCTTTTTCTCATCTTCTATCTTAATTCCTGACTGAAGAATTGCTTCTTTGATTTTATCCTCATATTCACTTTTTGAAAGGTTTCCATCCTTTGCGTATATCTCAATTTTCACATCTATCCTGTTAAATTTTTCTTTCAAATAACGAATTATGTTTGCCACATCAGAAAGTTTCCCTGATGGAATATTCAGCCTCATACTCAAATTGCGATAACTTTCTTTATTCTCTTTATTGGTAAGTTCGTCACCTTTCTTGGTGATAACTTCATTAATTTTGACTTTCTGTTCCTTTGACAAAGATATTTTAGATATTTCCTCTTTAATTTCTTCAAGTTCAGCCAAAGATTTGGTGGATTTAATTTTACCGATGAACTCATTGAACTCAGACTCTGGTAATATCTTCTCTTCTTCACAAAACTCCTCTCTTATTATAATTTCTCCTTCCACTAAATCTGGATAAGCTTCCTCACGGAAGTGTTTGCAAACAGGTTTCTCCTCTTCAAGAAAACCGAGACCAAATAAACCGCTTTTAACTCCCTCCTTGATTGTCTCTATAAAAACCTTCTCTCCAACAAGTCTAAACTCCCCGGGTGTTTTAAGAAAAGATTCAAAAATACTCTTTGTTTCTACAAAATCTCTTTCCTTAAGATACTTCTCCCTTATTGGGTAAGGGTTTAATCTCTCAAAAATTTTCTCCTCCTCCCTCAACCTCTCATAAACCCTCTTATTTATCGTTGAACCCATTCCATGCACTGACATTCCTAAATCAATTTCCTCAAATCCATCCCTTGAAGGTAGAAACACAATTCTGTAAAGATCTATCAACTTTTGATTTACATCTCTCCATGACTTGTTTACCCTCTCCTTCACCTCTTTTTCCTGCTCTTCAGTTAACTTAAGTGTTTTATCCTTTTCTATTAACTTCCATGCAAGGTATCTTTTTAAAGAATCCTCAAAGCTAAACCTTTCCGCGTCTTTCTCACATAGAAAGATAAGGGTATTAAGATAAACTCTGGGTTTGTCTCCACAGTTATTAAGAAATTCACTGCACAACTTTTTATCTTTTACAACCACAAGCTTCAACTTCTTTGTATCAGGAATATCTCTGGAATCCTTTGGCCAGATGAATATATCAAAATGTTCCTTGGTCAAATTTTTGTTTAAAAGGGCTCTTTCGTTCTCCTCAATGTCTCTATCCTCTATTGTCTCCATTTTGGTAAGCAGTATGCGGTTGAGATTTGGCTGATTTGTAAAATAGAGTCCCTCATCTGAAATATAAAAAAGATTTTCCTTTAACTTACTTATAGCCTCTGATATTATACTGGATGGAACATCCACAACAGCTGTTGAAAGCTTAATTTCATTAACAGTTGCTCCCCTCTCTGATCCGCCTGAAAAGGAGTACATAAAAATAGAAGTTGCAATTTTCGTTCCGAAGTTAAATGATATATAGGCATCTCCAAGACTCTTATCCACTCTTTTAGCTCCAGAATCTCTGGAAGTTATGTCAGCTGCAATAATACTATCGTACTCATCGCCAATATGCTTTATAAGTTCTCTTCTTATTTCTGTATTTTCAAGGTTAAAATCACCCAGTCTAACAAACGGAATGTCTGGCTTATTTAGTAAATCTTTGATTACCATTCCAAGTATTCTTAACACACCTCTGGTTCTCTGAAATGTAGGAAAACTTCCCCAGCGCTTATAAAGAACATCTATAACCTCTGGTTGAAAGGGATAACTTTTGATAAATTTTTCTCTATAAACTGCTTTTTCTATGCCTTTAGGAAAAATGTTTTCCTTTTCTGCATAATCTAAAAACTCTTCTATTATTTTCTTTGCCTCATCCTCATCTATACTGCTAAAGAGCCTCCTTCTAATGATACTACTTATCTCCTCATCTTTCACAGGAGTGTATATTTTCTCTATCCTTCCTGTTATCTTTTGCAACTGCTGAAACAACCTCTCAGCCTTCTCATCGTAGTGTTCCAGAACACTTGAGGGAAGTGTGAGGATAAGAAGACTCTGACCAAGAGTTCTTACAACTCCAGTAAGTTCCTGAATAAAGGCAAGTACCTGAGATGCAAGATTTGAGTCTCCAACCTTTACCCCAGATGCTCTGGTTGTGTACTGGAGTATCTCGTCCATAAGAATTAAAAGAGGCTGGTTTTTTAAAAATAGCTTATTTAACTTTTCACGACCGGGAGATACCCTTCCTTGAAGCATCTCAACTTTTCCAGTAAGCTGAAATTCCATCTCCTCCCAAAGAGTTCTCTCTTTGGGATCAAGAGTTGTTCCATCTATAACAATTGTTTTTACTCCCCACTCTTTTGCCTTGTGATAAAGAGCGATTAAAGAATGGGTCTTACCACCACCAAATGGGGTTTGAAGTTGAATAATAGAATCTCCCCCTTCCCCTCTCAACCTCTTCTCTGAAACTTCCAATAGTTTTTTCAATCCTGAAGTGATGAATGTCTTCCTGAAGAAAACATCTGGATTAGAGTACTCCTCTGGCGCTCTACCTTTATACACCTCCCATAGGTCTGCAGCAAAAATGTCAAGGGTGAGCTTTCCCTCTTTTATGTCCTTATGAGGTAGAGCCACCAATGAAAAACGCTTCATTTTTATGCCTCCTTATTCGTTATTAAATAAATCCCTCTGAAAAGGTTTTTCCTTTATCGCAGTTATAAGTCTTTCCTTTCCTGATAAAAATCCATCAAGGAGTTTCTTCTCTTTACTTTCAAGGGGCAGAGTCTCTGATATTGCCTGAGCTACACGATAGAAGGTGTCTTTTTTAATGAATCCACTTTCATAAAGAACTTTTTTCATATCATCCCTTCTTCCCTGCTTCCATAGAATTAGCACATGATGAAGAACATCAATTAACTCCTTCGCTTCTTTCAAATCTTTTAAACTTCTATCCTGTGGTCCCAAAACTATTATAAACTCTTTTTCCTTTTTAATAAAACCTTTGTTCCATTCCTTTGAAAGGTCTATCCCACTACTCTGTGCAAGTTTTCTTGCATCATCAAACTTAACCCTTGCCTCTTTATACATCCATCTGAAAAGTATGTAGAATCTCGTTAAAGGAGAAATTTCTCCTGCAATTCCATTATGAAGTATCTGATGAATGGCATAATCAGTAACAACCTTACGAACAAAGTCAATAAGTTTGTCTGCCTTTATAATGTTTCCCTCGTAATCCATAACCTTTTCATATTTTCCGAATATTTCAATGGAAGATCCAATACCTGCAATGAGAAAATCTGCACCTGAAATTCCCTCTCTCCATAGAATTTCCAGTTTTTCGTGGAGATGATTTTTAATCTCTTTCTTTATCTCGTTAAACCAACCTATCTTTTCTCTCTTAACTTTTCTTACAACGAAATAGATTGATGAAGCTAAAGCGGCAGATTCCTTTGCTCTGAGTCTTGCCTTCATCTCTGTATCAATGGGCCATGATGCAGTAACCACAAGCCCAGAATCAAGAAGTGAGTTAATGAGTGTCTCCCATCCTGATGTAGATTTGTGGGTAAAAACAATGGTTGCTATGCCCTCTGGTTTTAGAACCCTTGCAATTTCTTTGAAGGATTTTTTGAGCATACTTTCAAAGTATTTTTTACCTTCCTCAAAACCACCTTCCTGATGGGAGTAAGCTACAATTTCCTTTGATTTTGGAGTGAGTGGAGTCATAAAGAGTTCTGGATATAAATCTCCAACACTTCTTTTAAGCCACACATAGAAAAAATCTGAAAGGTAAGAGTAAGGCACATTATCATAATATGGGGGATCAGTGAAGACTGCATCAAAGTAGTTGTCAGGATAGGGAATTTCTGTGGCAGAAGACTGGGTGACTTTGGCAGCAAGATTTATATTCTTAACCCATTTAAATACTGCTCCTATTTTGAAATCTAATAAAGTATTCCATTCTATATTTCCATAATATGGATTTCCCTCAACATATTGCCATTGCATCGGTAGTGCCTGCATTGCATAGCATCCCGCAATAGCTTCTACATTATTAACCCATCTATTTATCCTATTGTTTTTTTC
>JAGGSY010000176.1 GCA_021158845.1 Caldisericia bacterium | reverse complement strand
GTTCCCCCTCGTTTTTCTATCATACATATTGATTCTTTCCCTTATAGGAATTTACCTTTCAAATCCTATATCTGGTTTTCTTGGTGGAGCCATTTCATTAATCACAAAGCACCTCTTTGAAATCTCAAGAATAGAGTTCAATGGTTCTCCAAAATTGGTATTAACAAGAGATATTCTTCCCCCTCTTACATTTGAAAATCTAAATATACTTCTAACTCCCTTCCTGTTTTCAATTCTCATATCTCTTTACATCTATACTAAAAATAGAGAAAGAAAAAGAGTAAATAACCCTCTTGTATCCCTTATTTTACTCCTCTCCATATTTATTGGCATCTTTCTTAACTATTATTATGGCTCTTACTCTATATACGTACTTCCCCTTGCGTCCTTTGTGATAGGTCTAATTTCTCTCAATGTGGTTCTCTCTTTCACATCGGGAGTGTTTCTTGGTGTTTCCTTCTCTCTGTCCAATTTTTATTTCTTTACATACAGGGGAGATTTAAATCTAATGTTTTCTGAACCTATGAAACTACTTCCTGGTTTGATTATTTATACAATCTTTTCCATTGTAATTGCTTCGCTTTCAGGTTTCCTCTTTACCTCATTTATAAGAGCCTTGAAAGGCAGTCCAAAATATGATAAACAAGAATATGTAGAAAAAACTGAAACTCCTGCTTTGCCCCAACAAGAGCAAAGCCAAGAGTCCATAGGAGGTGAAGATGAGAAAGTACGAGATGATGGTAATCTTCAGACCTGAGTTGTCTGATGAGGAACTTGATGCTCAAGAGAATTTACTTAAGGAAAGTGTAGAATCAAAAGGGGGGAAATGGATTGAAACAGTAAAGTGGGGTAAGAGAAAGTTTGCATACCCTATTATGAAATTAACAGAGGGTTATTACTATATTTATTACTTCTATCTTCCAGGGAGCGAGGTTTTGAACCTAAAGAATGAAATCAAATTGAATGATAAAATACTTAGATTTATGATTGTGCGGAAGGAGGAGAAGAGGAGTGTACAATAGGATAATTGTGGTGGGAAGACTGACTAAGGATCCTGAAGCAAGATATACTCCTTCAGGAAAACTTGTCTCCACCTTTAGAATTGCTTCAGGGAGGGTTTACACCGATAAAAATGGAGAAAGAAGGGAAGAGACCCTTTTTATAAATGTGGTTGTATGGAACGATAGAAGAAATATGGCTGAAAATGTGAATAAGTATCTATCAAAGGGTTCTCTTGTCCTTGTAGAGGGAAGGTTGAGAATTAGAGACTATGAAACATCGGATGGTGTATCAAGGAGAGCAGTAGAGATAATTGCTGACAATGTTAAATTTTTAAGCACAAAACCTAAAACCGAGGAGGAATCTTCTTCTTCAGAAGATGAAGTCCTCGATGAAGATATTCCAATAGATTAGGAGGTGAATTATGGCAAAAACTGGATACAGAAGATTTCGTCCAAGAGTTAAAGTCTGTTACTTCTGTAAAGAAAAAATAGAAGAAATTGACTATAAGGATGTTGAAACATTAAAGAAGTTTCTTACACCAAGGGGTAAGATACTACCAAGGAGAAATACTGGTGTATGTGCAAAACATCAAAGACAGCTTGCCCGCGCAATCAAGAGGGCAAGAGAAATGGCACTATTACCCTATATAGTTTATTAAAATGAAAAGGGTTAAGGTAATACTTTTAAAGGATGTTGACGGATTGGGTAAATCAGGGGAACTTAAGGAGGTTCCCCTGGGATACTATAAAAATTTTCTTGGTCCAAAGCTTCTGGCAAAGAAGATATCCGAAGGAGAGGAAAAACACTATCTCACTACTCAAAAGATAAAAAAGAGCAAAGAAGAAAGGGATAAAGAAGAGGCTTTAAAGTTAAAGGAATTGATAGAAAGGGAAGAGATAACAATAAAGAAAAAGGCTGGGGAAAAAGGAAAACTCTATGGTGCTGTAACAAATGAAGAGATAGCAGAGCATTTAAAGAAAAAATTTAGAGTCAAATTTGACAAGAAAAAAATAGAATCAGAGGAACCAATAAAGACTATTGGAGTCCATAATGTAAGAATAAAACTCTTCAGGGATATCTATGCAAATGTAAGGGTAAGGGTAGTAGAAGAAGAATAGATGGAAGAGATACTTGGGAGAGTACCCCCTCATAATATTGAGGCTGAACAAGCCACATTAGGTTCAATCCTTATTGATAATGATGCTATAGTAAAAGTAATTGATTTTTTAGAACCTGAGCATTTCTACAGAACCTCTCATCAATTAATCTACAAAGCTATGAAAGAACTCTATGAAAAATCCGAACCCATAGATCTACTTACAGTCTCTGAACACTTGAAGAAAAAAGGTGAACTTGAGGAAGCGGGTGGTTTCTCATACCTTGCAACCCTTACAAATATAACTCCTACAGCTTTAAATGTGGAAAAGTATGCAAAGATTGTTGAGGAAAAATCTATATTAAGGGAAATAATAAAGGCAGGCATTGAAATAATAGACCTTGCCTTTAACTCTCAGGAGGATGTAGGTGACACCTTAGATAAAGCACAGGAGATTCTATTTAATGTAGCAAAAAGGAGACTATCAGCTCCTTTCTATCCCTTAAAAGATTTACTGAAGGAATCCTTTGATAGAATAGAAAGCCTTTATAAAAGAAAGGAAGGAATTACAGGAATTCCTTCGGGATTTCCTAAACTTGATAAAATCACTGGGGGTTTCCACAAAAATGATCTTATTGTTCTTGCAGCCAGACCATCTGTTGGAAAGACATCCTTCTCTCTAAATGTGGCTACTAATGTGGCTACTAAATTTAATCTTCCCGTGGCAATATTCTCCTTAGAGATGAGCAAAGAGCAAATAGTTGAAAGAATTTTAGAATATACAGCAGAGGTAAATTTTCATAAATTAAGGACAGGGATCTTCTCAGATGAGGACTGGAAGAAACTTGGTAGAGCTTATGGTCCTCTCTATGATGCACCTATATATATAGATGATTCCTCAGATATTTCTGTTTTAGAAATAAGGACAAAGGCAAGGAGGCTTAAATCAAAAGAGAACCTCGGAATGATTGTGGTAGACTATCTCCAGCTTATGCATCTGAGAAGAAAGGTGGAGAACAGAGTCCAGGAAATATCTGAGATAACCAGGAGTTTAAAAAAACTTGCAAGAGAAGTGGGAGTTCCTGTGCTTGTAATCTCTCAGTTGTCAAGGGCAATAGAGAAAAGGGAGGATAAAAGACCCATGCTTTCAGATTTGAGGGAGAGTGGAAGTATTGAGCAGGATGCAGATGTGGTCATGTTTCTAAGTGTTAAAGATGAGGATAAAACAAAGGATACAAATATTGTAGATTTAATTGTAGCAAAGAACAGAAATGGTCCACTCGGTAAAATTAAGCTTAAATTCCTTAAGCAATTCGCTAAATTCCTTGAAATGGAGTATAGATTTGAAGAAGAGGGGGAGGAGGAACCTTTTGTTTAAGGAAGAATCTTTTCTATGTCCGTTCCTCTATGTATTGAATATCTTGGTATTTCAAAGGGGTATGTAGTTTCTATAGTAACCCCTTTATAAACTGTAAAGGCAAACTGAAATCCAGCTTCTTTTAGTAAATCAATTGTCTCCTTTGAATACTCCCCATAAGGATAGGCGAACATTAAAGGTTCATACCCAAGATTTTCCTTTATCACACTCCTTGAATTAAGAAAATCTGTCAGAACTCTATCTCTAAAATCTTCTTCTGTTTCACCATCTCCATTGGTATAAATGGAAGAAACTGATTTTCCATTCTTTTCTATTCGTTTATGTGATAGGTATGTGTGAGAATCAATCTCAAACACTCCACTCTCGACCATCTCTCTTGCTTCCTCCCAGGATATGAAACCTGATCTGTTTCCTACCCTTCCAGCAATAACAAAGAACACAGCTTTAAATCCATACTTCTTAAGTACTGGGTAGGCATATTTATATACACCCCTAAGACCGTCATCAAATGTTATTAAGACACTCTTATCTGGAATATCAGTTTTTCCTTTAAGAAATTCCCTGAAATTTTCTCCAGAAATAGAGGTATAGCCCTGACTTTTTATATATCTTATCTCTTTTTCAAACTCCTCGGGTGTTATTGTATAAAGATTCCCTCCTTTTTCCGATATGTTGTGAAACACAAGCACAACAACCCCTTTTGGATATATTGTTATCTTTATATTTTGAAGTGCAGATTCTACATTAAACTGAGAATTTGGATCCTTTGTATGTATGAAATGAGTACCTGGCGAAAGGGTTACTTTTTCATAAAAATCACCATTCCCATCTGTTTTGGTTCTTTTAAAGAATTCTCCGTCTATATATATATCAACTTCTTTATCTGGATCATAAAAACCAAGAATCTCTATCTCTTTACTCACAGTTTTAAGTCCATTTAATGGAGAGTAAATTACAGGATATGCATTAATCACATTTATAACCCTTCTCTCTTCAATTCTATCACCTTTAAAATCTATTCCCCTAAACTTAATAAAATGACTTCCCTCAGAGAGAAACTGAGAGATCATTATCTCGTTAGACCATATCTCTCTCTTCTTATCGTATATTAATGGATAAGTCGTTCCATCATCGAAGGTAGCAGTTACATTCTCTAAGATGCTTGATGTGATAACCTCCATCTTTATACTTTTACCAGCTCTTACAAATGTCGGATAAACATATATATCCCATACAGGAATTTCACTGTTTAAAAATATATTGATGTATTTTTCAAATTGTTTTCCATCCGCTAAAACTTCAACTTCAACTCTATACTCTCCATCTTCAAGTTTATCTGGAAACGAGGTATATACCCTATTTTCCTTTAATTCTGTATCCAGTTTCTTAATAACATTTTCACCACTTACATAGACTGCTATTTGCTCTACTTTTTCTATTGGCTCTATTTCAACAATTATAGGCTGATTTGGAGATACATACCCTTCACCCTTTGGAGAGATAAAGGATATGGATACATTTACACTAACATTGGGATTGCAGGAAGAAAATAAAATTAAAAAGATAGCCCCCACCCATAACAAATTTCTTCTCATCCTTTCATAACAGCAATAGGTCTCATCTTTGCAACTTTTATTGATATTCCCTCCTTATGCAGTACATCAACCACATTGCTTACATCCTTGTATGCCTCAGGCGCCTCTTCAACAAGGGTCTTATTGCTCTTTGCCTTCACAAGAATTCCCTTATCTCTCATACTTCCAAGCACTTTACCTGCACTCTGTCTCCTTAATGCTTCATGTCTACTCATCATTCTTCCCGCTCCATGACATGAGGATCCGAAGGTCTCTTTCATTGCTTTATTAGTACCAACCAATACAAAAGAGTATCTTCCCATATCTCCCGGAACAAGAACTGGCTGACCTATACTTTTATACTTCTCAGGAATCTCACTACGTCCAGGAGCAAAGGCTCTTGTTGCACCCTTTCTATGAACAACAAGTTTCATCTGTTTTCCATCAATGTTATGGTTTTCCACCTTTGCGATGTTATGGGCTACATCATAGACTATCTCAAGCCCTATCTCCCTATCAGAGATTCCAAAAACTTCACGGAAGCTCTCCCTTGTCCAGTGAGTTATTAATTGTCTGTTTGTCCATGCAAAATTTGCAGCAGAAACCATTGCTGCAAAATACCTTCTTGCCTCTGGAGAGTTAAAGGGAGCGCATGCAAGTTGAGGGTCAGGAAGTCTTATTCTATATTTTCTTGCAGCATTACTCATAACCTCAATATAGTCAGATGCAACCTGGTGTCCTAAACCTCTACTTCCAGTGTGTATAAGAACTGTTACCTGTCCCTTAAACAAACCCATTACTTTCGCTATATCCTCTCTATAAATTTCTTCAACAACCTGTATTTCAAGAAAGTGGTTTCCTGCACCAAGAGTTCCCAGTTGGGGCGCTCCTCGTTCCTTTGCTCTCCTTGAAACCATATTGGGGTCAGCTCCGGACATACTCCCATGTTCCTCTATGGTTTCAAGATCTTCCTCCCTTCCATAACCCTTTCTTATAGCCCACCTTACCCCATCTTTTAAAACAGGATTGAGATCGTTGGGTCTGAGTCTCAACTTTCCGCTGGATCCAACACCTGAAGGTATATTATTGAAGAGCACTGAAAGTAGTTTGTCCAATTTCTTCTCCACATCATCCCTTTTAAAGTTTGTTCTAAGCAATCTCACTCCGCAATTTATATCGTATCCAACCCCACCCGGTGAAATAATACCATCTTCAACTCTAAATGCAGCAACTCCACCAATGGGAAACCCATATCCCCAGTGTATATCAGGCATAGCAAGAGATGCCTTTACAATCCCTGGAAGGGTGGCTACATTTGCAACTTGAAGTGGAGATCTATCAGAAAGAACTTTTGGAAGCAATTTTTCATTCACATATATTATTCCAGGAACTCTCATGCCAGGAATGGTTCCAATGGGTATCATAAATTTTGTATCTGATAGTTTCTTAAGATGCTCTCTTCTTATTTCCATAATCTTCCTCCTTGAAGAAGTTTTTATTTTATTATACAATAAAAGCAAAGCGCCCGTAGCTCAACTGGATAGAGCAGTAGTTTCCGGAGCTACGTGTGGAGGTTCGAATCCTCTCGGGCGCACCAAAAGGGGAAAATGAATAATAAATTTTTGGAAAGAAGAGAATACTATAGAAAAAAAGCGGAGAGAAATCTTTATCTTCTAACCTCTCAATCGTTATATGCTGAGTACCTCATACTTACTGGTGAGTATGATAAAGCACTGCTTGTGAGTTTAAAAGGATTACTTAACTCACCATGGTTCCTCAGACTGCAGGTAGATTTAGGTCTTTCCTATTTACTAAAAAATGAACTGAATTCAGCAGAAGAAGAATTTAAACATGCTTTAAAAATCGACCCAGAAAATCCGCTTGCTCATCTGTTTCTTGCATTAACATATATAAAAATGGATAGGTTAAAAGAGGCAGAGGCAACTCTAAAATCAGGATTTGAGTACAATCCTGATGTAAATTACATAAGGGACCTATTAATATGTATTTATGAGAAACAGGGAAAAACTTTAGATATCACAGGTTCAGAATTTGAAAAAATTGAAGAAAAAGTTAAAGAAGGCTTCATCTCCTCATCCAGTGTTTTAAGAATTAAGGAGGAGAAGGGAGAGAATATTCCATATGAACTTCTCTATGCAATATCTCTCATGCAGGAAGATAAGATGTCTGAGGCAATCTCTGTTTTAGAAAAAATATTAATCTATCATCCTTATTATCCTAAAGCTTTATACAATTTAGGTAAGGTGTACTCCATTATAGGTGATAATCCAAGAAAGGAAGAAAACTGGAAAAAGGCATTTGAAGTTAATCCGCTTCTCCCTGAATTAAAAGAAGAGGCAAAGAATATAGAGAGTGTTCACATAGATATAAATGATCTATCTGAAATGAGAGATTTAGAGAAAACTATAGTGGAATATACACTCAAAGAATTCAAAAGTATTCTAAAGTCAGAGAGAATAGAAAAACCTCAAGAAGAATTAGAAATTTCCGAAAAAACTGTAGCTGGAGAAGAAACTCCTGAAACCTCAACCAACGAGCAGAAACCGCAGAAACCCTTGGAGGAGAAAATTCCTGAAGAAGTTATTGTGACAGAGGAGGAAATTCCAGAGAAGATAGAAGAAAAAGGGGGACCTCTTAAAGAATTAGAAATTCAGGAAACCGAGGAAGTATCTCAACAGGAAGAGACATCAGAAAGCGAGGTAGTTAAAGAGACTTTTTCTGATACTAAAGGAAAGGGAGTGGAATACTTTAAGAATAAAGGAATGGAGTATCTTAAGAAAAGAATGTATAGAGAGGCAATAGAAATGTTTACAAAAGCACTAAAGGAGGGAAAGGAGAAAATATAATGGGAAAAGAGGAAGTTTTAAACGAAATAATCAACATTCCAGGTGTGGTTGGTGCAGTACTTTACTCAACTGATCTTGAAGATCATATGGCAAAACTCTCTCTTGATATTGATGAAAAGGTACTTGGAGGTTTGGGAGTTTCCATTATAGGATTTTGGGAAGAAATAGCAAATAGCCTTGAGATGGGTGATATAGAGGAAATGATTGTGGAGACAAAGAGGGGTAGATTTTTAATCTATAAAATTTTAAATTATGTTCTTATTATACTAACAACAAAAGCTGGGAATTTGGGAACAATAAAATACAACCTGAATAAAGCTATAAAACATTTGAGAAGCACTTACTAATGTGAATAAAGGAAAACTTTTCATCGTAAGCGGTCCCATAGGTAACCTTGATGATATCACCATTAGAGCACTTAAAGTATTAAGAATGGTGGATTTAATTGTCTGTGAGGATACAAGAGTTACAAGTAAGCTACTAAACAGATACAGGATAAGTAAAAGACTTATTTCATATCATGAAGGTAATGAGAAAAAGAGAAGGAAAGAGATTCTCTCGTATCTGTCATCTGGAAAAAATATAGCCCTTATGTCTGACGCAGGAACTCCCTGTATATCAGATCCAGGGGAGAAACTTATAGATGAGTGTATAAAAGAAGATATAGAGATAAAAACTATACCTGGACCCTCCTCAGTGATT
Organism: Caldisericia bacterium; assembly: GCA_021158845.1. Taxonomy (NCBI): domain Bacteria; kingdom Pseudomonadati; phylum Caldisericota; class Caldisericia; species Caldisericia bacterium. The sequence continues at coordinate 2,883 of JAGGSY010000176.1, read as the reverse complement.
TCATCCCTTGTTATCTCTGGAATTAAATCTATGCCATTTTTATTCATAGGTTTTCTTCCAAAGAAAGAAAAGGAGAGGGAGAAGGTAGTTGAAAAATATTTTTATCTTAATACCACCATTGTTTTCTTTGAATCACCTCATAGACTTATAGACACCATTAACTATCTGGCAAAGAGGTTTCCTGAAAGAAAGATTGCTTTGATAAAGGAACTAACAAAGATACACGAGGAAGTCATAAGAGGTACATTAAAGGAAGTGGCAGACCTTCTTAAAGATAAGAATATAAAAGGAGAGTGGACAGTGGTTTTAGAGGGAGGAGAGAGAGAAGAATGGGAGAGTGATTTTGAATTGCTGCTTAAATTAAAATTTACAAAGAAAGATATTTTAAAGTTTCTTACAAATAAATATAAAGGCATAAGAAACAAAGTTTATAAGAGATTAGAGTTAAAGGATGTATAGATGATTCCTTTGCTCCCTTGAAATATGAAGGAGTTAAGTTAAAATTTACTAAAAGAGAACAAGGAGGAAAGGATATGGATAGGAAGTTTTTTGTTACTACTCCAATTTACTATGTAAACGACAGACCTCATATTGGGCATTTATACACAACAAGTATTGCTGATATAATTGCAAGGGCAAAGAGAAAACAGGGGTACGATGTATTATTCTCAACAGGAACTGATGAACACGCAGTAAAGATAAAAAGAGTTGCTGATGAGAAAGGGATACCGGTAAAAGATTATGTTGATAATCTTTCTGATTTCTGGAAAAAAACATTCAAAGATTTTAATATCTCTTTTGATACCTTTATAAGAACAAGTGAAGAAAGGCATAAAAAAGTTGTAACCCATTTTTTTAAGACTCTCATGGATAAAGGAGATATATACAAGGGTATATATGAAGGGTGGTACTGTATATACGATGAAACTTTCTTTTCAGAGGATGAGTTGCTTCCAGGGAATTTATGCCCTGTATGTAAAAGACCTGTTGAGAAAGTAAAAGAGGAGAATTACTTCTTCGCTCTCTCTAAATATGAAGATAAGCTACTTGATTATTATTTATCTCATCCAGACTTTGTTGAACCAAAGTCAAGATACAATGAGATGCTCTCTCTTATCAAGAGTGGCCTTAAGGATGTATCCATATCAAGAAAAGGTATAGGTTGGGGAATTCCTGTTCCAGGCGATCCAAATGCCGTAATATATGTGTGGTTTGATGCTCTAATAAACTATGTTACTGTCTCAGGTTATCTTCAAAACGAGGAAAAATTTAATAAGTATTGGCCAGCAGACTTACATCTTATAGGTAAGGATATAACTCGATTCCATAGTGTCATCTGGCCTGCAATGTTAATGGGAATGGGACTTCCATTGCCAAAAAAGATATTTGCTCATGGCTTCTGGCTTGCTGAAGGTGAGAAAATGAGTAAGTCTAAAGGAAACTTTATAAAACCTAATGAGGTTATAGAGTGGTTTATGAAAAAAACCAATATAGATAGAAACCTTGCCATTGATGTATTTCGTTATTACATCTTAAGGGATATGACCTTTGGAGAAGATGGAAACTTCTCCTACTCATCATTCATAACAAGATACAACACAGAACTTGCCAATGATCTTGGAAATCTTTTAAACAGGACAACAAACCTTGCAGTCAAATTCTTTGATGGTTCCTTAGGTGAAGGGTATGATAGGGGTTATTATGTAATATTTGAGAAAACCTTTGATGAAATCATAAGTCTCTACAATGACCTTAAACTCTCAGAGGTTCCTGTTAAAATAAATGCACTCGCAAATACACTGAACAAGTATCTTGATTCAAAGGCACCATGGAGACTTATTAAAGAGGGAGACAAGGAAGAGGCTGAAATTGTTCTTTCCACCGTTCTTCATGGGCTTGAGATTGTCCTTCATTTGATTTCACCCATCATGCCAGAAAGTGTAAAACTGTTCTTTAAGTCTTTAGGAAAGAAAGAAGAGGAAGGAACTTTAATTAAAGAAAAACTTTTCCCATGGAAAGGTGGATACAAAATAGAGAAAATTCCACCAATCTTTCCAAGGGTTGAAGAAAAAGTAAAAGTAAAGGAGGAAAAAAAGATGGCTGAAGAAGAATATATCACAATAGAGGATTTTAAAAAATTAGACTTAAGAGTTGCCGAAATAGTTAGTGCAGAAAAAATTGAGGGTGCTGATAAGCTATTGAAACTAACTATAAACATTGGAGATGAAACAAGAACCCTTGTAGCAGGAATAGCACAGTATTACAAACCAGAGGAAATCATCGGAAAAAAGATAATAGTGATTAAAAATCTAAAACCAAGAAAATTGAGAGGAGTAGTTTCTCAAGGGATGCTTCTTGCTGCAACGACAGAAAGTACCGTTTCTATCTTAACACCAGATAAAGATGTTCCAAATGGAACTAAAATCACCTAATTTTTAAGAGTTACGCTTCTTTCAAAAGGATTCCATGAAACAGAGAAACCAAATACCTTAGCTATAAATCTTACTGGAAGCATTGTTCTCCCATTGGCGATGAAAGGTTTTACTCTTAAATCCTCGTCAATTTCCATCTTCTCACCATTCAATAATGCAAACTCTTTATCAATCCAGAGTTTTACATTATTATCTTTGTACATTATCTCAACGCTTCTCTCTACTCTATTCCATCTAACTTTCCCACCCATTCCCTCTACAATAAATCTTACAGGAGCGAAACTCCTTCCATTAATTATAACAGGGGGCACATCCATCTTCTTTAATTTATCATTCACATAGAAGTAATTTTTTCCTATAAAGATTTTAATCTCTATAGAATTCATATAGGTGACTTCAAATGTTTCTTTGATTTTATTCTTCATATTATCAAGTGCTTCAATAATTATTT
>JAGGSY010000175.1 GCA_021158845.1 Caldisericia bacterium | reverse complement strand
TTAGATATAAATATTTATGTTAAAAATATATTTATGGAAAAAAGAAAAAATATTCTTCTTCTTATTCTTCTTGGATGTATATGGGGTTCAAATTTCCTTTTTATAAGAATTGGGGTGAGAGATATAAAACCTATGACTTTTACAAGTCTCAGATTGTTCATTGCCGCACTGGTGTTTTACATGGTATTGAAATTCACTGGAAAGGATCTTCGTGTACCCAAAGAATTAATCCCTCTTCTTATTCTTACTGGTATAGTTGATGCCTCTATCCCTCACTTCTTGATAGCATGGGGAGAGCAGTATGTTGAAAGTGGTGTTACATCTTTGATTCTTGCCACCTCTCCATTTTTTACCCTTATAATTGCCCACTTTCTTCTTCAGGATGAGAAGATAACCATGTTAAAATTATTTGGTATTGGAATTGGATTTTTTGGTGTCTTTGTTCTCTTATATAATCATCTTACCTATTCATCCAAAAATTTGTTGGTGGGAGAGATACTTATACTTATTGCATCAATTTTTTATGCATTGGGAACTATTGTTTTTATTCTGGAAAACCCAGCCGCCTCAAGACTAACAATTAGTGCATGTCTTTCTGTTCTTTATGTGGGAATTGTAGGTTCTGTGCTTGGCTATAGTATCTTTTTCTATCTTATAGATAAGACTGGTGCCACAAAATCCTCTCAAATAGGATACATCACTCCCATCTTTGCTACCTTCCTTGGTATAGTTTTTTTAAAGGAATCTTTTACAATAAACCTTCTTATAGGGGCTTTACTTATTCTCTTTGGTGTTTATATCGTTGAGAACTCAAAGACTTAATTACTTTCCATCTTCTTGGAAACAAAGAAGGAGTCTCTTTTACCTTTTTTATAACTAAAAGAGCTCTCTCACTTTCAAAATAGGGAAGCCTGTAAATAAAAATATCCTCTATCTCCCCTCCCAGTTCATTTATAAATGATTCTTCACTCTTAATTAAGTCTATCTCATCAACTCCCTTCCAGAGAAAAATTCTTCCCTTAACTTTTGCAAATGGTATAGAAATTTCAAATATACCAGGGATTTTTAAAACCCATCTTGCAAAAACAGCATCAAAGTTTTCTCTAAAATTTTCCTCTTTTAGTAATTCTTCCCCTCTTTTGTTTACCAAAATTACATTCTCTAATGAAAGGGATTCTATGCAATGCTCAAGGAAATTAAACCTCTTTCTCATTGATTCCACAAGGACCATCTTTGTACCCTTGAGGACGATTTTTAAAGGAATTCCAGGGATTCCTGCCCCTGTTCCTATATCAATTCCAACTTTAAAAAATAGATTTTTATTCCAATGGATGGGAACAAGAGAATCAAGGAATTGTTTTATAGCTATAGCTTCTTCTGTTTTCTCACCTGTTAAATTGAATTTTTTATTCCACTCTCTTATTAAG
>JAGGSY010000174.1 GCA_021158845.1 Caldisericia bacterium | reverse complement strand
CCCGGCTTAATACTTATATGCCAGGCTGGCCATGATAGTCCGAGGCGGAGCAAGGTAATACCAGGACATCTTGTATTTCTCATCGGTTAGGTTATCCACGCTCAGGGAAAGCTCAAGACCACCGAAAAGGGCACGGGATATTTTTAGATCCCAGACAGAATACCCCTCAAGTCTCTTTTCGTTTTTCTCATCGTAGAACCGGGGGCCGACATTTCTGAAGGTGGCACTTACCCTGAATACCTTCGGATTATCGTAGCTCAAACCGAAGTTAAACCGGTATTCAGGGGTTTTACTAAGTTTCTTGCCCTCCAGTTCCGGCGCAAGCTCGTGCTCCTTGATGATTGACCGGTTGTATGTATAGTTGGCAAGGATTGACCAGTGAGGATGAAGCTCAACCTTGATCCCGGCCTCGTATCCGTGGATATCAACCCTTCCCACGTTTACCGGCTGTATGACCTCCTGTCCCGGCTCAGGATGGAAGTACGGAGGTATTTCCTCCTCAGAAAGGGTCTTCTTGTAGATGAAATCCTTGAAGCTTGAGTTGTAATAGGTAAAGGTCGCCTGCAGCTCTCCAATGGGTCTGATATCGAACCCTATGTCAATGGAGTGGGTCATCCTCTCGGGCTTCAGGTCCGGGTTGCCCACATCGAACTTTCTCGGACCGTGAGGGCCCGACCTGTAAAGGTAATAGATTCCCGGAACCTTAAATCCCGTGCTGAATGATGCCCTGAACCTGATCTCTTCCCTGGGGCGATAGACCATCCCTGCTTTGGGAGATAAGGCGCTGTCACCTCTTTCCGGATAGTCAATCTCTATCAGCTTTCCGGTGGTCTCATCGGTGAAGCGTCCTTTGGTGTGCTTCCACCAGTCATACCGTGCCCCTAAGCTGAGCGCCACCTTCCCTCCAAGAAGAGGTATTTCATCGTGCACGAACATCGAGTACAGGTTTGCCCTCCCGGTGTAGAACCTCAGCCCTTTTCCTGCATAATCATAATTGGTTTCAACTTTTGCTCCTTGAAGGTCAGCTCCGAACGTGAGGCTGTGTCCCTTTATGGTCCTGCTCACCTGACCCATAAAGCCCCATCCATCCGAGGGTATATC
>JAGGSY010000173.1 GCA_021158845.1 Caldisericia bacterium | reverse complement strand
GTGGAATAGTGGGAAAATAAAAATTCAAAGTTAGTTTTCACACAATCTGACGTGATATTCAAATAAATGGGAAAATATTTGGTTTTCTTATAGTAGAAGAAGCAAAGAATAAACCAATTATTGCAAAAGCAACAAAAGGAGAAATTAAGGAAGGGGTTATATACTATAGATATTATGCCAGAAACGAGCCTATACGTTACCCAGAATTAGCTCAAATAATTGGTAAAATAAGAGAGAAAGAACGGAGATTGTGGATAAATCACATTAAACAAATCGCCCATATTGGGCCGGAAAATGCGGGGATTTTTAATCCTGAAGATGGATTAGTAAAAGGAGTAGGAGGATCGTTTCTCATAGATAGATCGTTATTACCTCACATCCAGTTTATCAGGGAAGGTCACTTTGTAGAGAAAGAAGGTGCACCATCTGTAAAATTGATAGGAAATGTACATGTTATTGGTGGAGACGAAGAAGAACTAGATGGTATTATTGGTATTCAAGAAAAGGCAATAAATCAACATGATATTATTGTAAATTTTTTGAATCAAGTAAAAGTAAGATCTCCTGAAGAATACATTAAACAAATTTGCTTATCTGGAATTAAATATTTGCCATTTTATTATTATTGCAAACTGGCAAAAATAAAATTGTCGCATTTGGAAACTTTACTCAACAAAATACAAGGCTATCAGGCGATTTTAACTCGTGTTAAAACAGATGCTGCAAAATTACCTATAAAATTGAAAAATACTGGCACCAAGGCTTATAAAGAGAAAGTTAAAATACTTAATCAAATCAAACAAAATAAATTAGTTTTTCTAGATGATAGAAAAACACTCCGGTATCTTTTAGAAGTAGTGAGAACTTTAAATGATGTTGATCTTATTAGAAAAATACTCCTAAAAGTATATGAAAAGCCACTTAGAAGGATTGGTGTTATTGGAGAGTTTAGAATCGCTGTTTGCTATTTAGATTACATTGAAAACAAATAGCACCTAACAACTGGGTGCACTTGACCGCTATTCCGCTGCGGCCTTCGGCCTTGCTTCATGTCGGCAAGTAACCCTGGTCGTTAGCTGTAAGAATTTAGAAAAAGGAGCGTTCAAAAATGAAGATACTGATTCTTAATGGTAGTCCTCGGAAGAAAGGCACCGTGGCTACACTTTTAAAAGCAGTTGTCGAAGGCATCAACAAAAGCCATGAAGTAGAATGGATCGATGTATATGATCTCAAAATGAAACCTTGCATAGCGTGTATGAAGTGCAGGCCAGATGGTGAATGTGTCCAGACGGAGGACGATGCCCATATCATTGGACGGAAGATTAAGGATGCTGGCGGTCTGATAGTAGGCACGCCGACCCATTGGGGAAACATGAGTTCACAACTCAAGCTTTTATTCGACAGAAATGTGCCTGTATTTATGGGTGAAAAAGCCAATGGTTTCCCAATTCCTCGACACAAAGGAAAGCCAGCGGCTATTATCACTGCCTGTACTACTCCCTGGCCATTCAATTTTATTGCTGCCGAGAGTCGTGGGGCCATTAGAGCTGTCCGCAAGGTATCACATTATGGGGGCTACAAAATTATTGGTAAGGTGGTCAAACCTGATACTAAGAAAAACCCAAAAATTGCTCAAAAGTTATTTGACAAAGCTAAAAGCATTGGACGCAAGTTCTAAATATGGAATATTGTGTTAAATTTAGGCAAGCAGCTAACAAAGCGCTCCACTTGATCGCTCTGCCCAGTGGCAGACAAGTGTTCCGCTGGCCTGCCTGTCGGCAGACACGGCCGTCGGGCAGGGGCAGACAGGCGCTCCATAGCGGCTGGTGAGCTTGGTCGTTAGAAATGGAAAAATATAAATTTAGCAAATATTTTGAAAATGAAGTTTTAAGAAAAAGACCTTATATAAAAAAGGAATGGTGTATAAAAGTGATAGAAAATCCCATAAAAGTGGAAAAACAAGAAGGAAATAGATAGAGATTTTGGGGTATTGTGGAAGAATTTGATAATAAAGTGTTTAGAGTAGTAACATTAGAGGATAAAATAACCATTCATAATGCATTTCCAGACAGGAGGTTTAAAGAATGAAATTAAAATATTATCCAGATACAGATTCTTTGTATATAGATTTATCAGAAAAGCCAAGTGTAAGCAGCCAGGAAATATCAGAAGGTGTAGTAATAGATTTTGATGAAAAAGGGAATGTTGTTGGGATAGACATAGATAATGCAAGCAAAAAGACAGCATTAAAGGCTTTGACTATAGTAAAATTGCCTTTTGAAGTAAAAGAGATGCAAGTTTGATCTTCTGACAAATTATTCCAGCGAACTGCGTAACTGCCGCTGCTGAATTTGGTCGTTGCACAGAGAAAAAGAGGAGCGAAAAAGGTTGTGTTGCCGGAAAAGAGGCTGATCCTGGCCCAGTTGAGATTTTTTTGTCAACCTGACGGGGAGGATGAAATCGCTGGGTTGTTATCGGATGTAGTGGACTGGGGACGATATCTGGATATGTGTGAGGCCCATGGTCTGGAAGGGGCAGCCTACTATGTTTTCAAGAAGTTGAAACTACGGGCTCTTTGCCAGTGGAGGTGATGGACTATCTACAGTGGAAATACTACCAGATAGCGGCCCGCAATATCTACCTGATGGATCAACTGAGGCGGGTAGTTGCGGCCTTTGAGCAGGCAGGCCTCTCTCTTCTGCCCATCAAAGGGGCTTCCTTAGTAGAGACGATCTATCCTTCTGTGGGCACAAGGCCGATGAATGACGTCGACCTGTTGGTGAAGAGAGGGCAGTGGCCAGTGGCGGGGAAGGTTCTCCGAAGATTGGGCTACAGTCCGCTTCGTTGGTTTCCCAATCTTTTCAGCGGGAACGGGGTGGTGTTGGATGTTCATTTCGACCTTGCCGGGGCTGACCGCATCCGTTCTCGAAGATATGCGGTGAGGATAGAGAGTGACAAGCTGTGGGCAGAGGCGATTTCCTCAGCAGACTCTCCTGCAGGAAGGACTCTTTCGGAGGCCGATACGCTGCTCTGCCTTGCATCACATCTGCAGAAGCATTCATTCTCTCGCCTCATCTGGTTTTTGGACTTAGCCCTGTTCCTCCGGCAGCACCAGGATGTGGATTGGCCCGGGGTATGGAACAGAGCCCAGGAGTTTAACCTGACAAAGGCTCTTTACTTTGTGCTTTGCTACCTGCGGTCTGTACTTGGGCTTCAGCTCCCCCGGGGAATGGAGAGGGCCTTGGGGGCGAAGCCCTTGAACCTGGCTGAAAGGAGGTTTCTCCGGGCTCTTTTGGCCGGGGAGGAGATGGGGTTGGTAGGAGATATACTGCTGGCCTTTTCTGCCAACAGCCCCGCTGGTGGCCTTCATCTGTTGGCAGAGACGGCTTTCCCCCGTCGGCAGATAATGTCGCAGATCTATCCCTTGGAGGGCCGATACGCTCTGCTGTGGGCTTACCCTTATCGCTGCCTCAAGGTTTTGGTGGAGGCATTCCGTCTGTTCTCTTGGTTCTTCAAACCAATGCGCCCAGGTGAGGTCCTGAGAGAGTGAACAGTATGGATTTCGGCAAACAGTTGATAATTGGCGCCTCAGTGATGTTCCGCAACTTTCGCCCTGTCAGCGGTCGACAGAACCAAAGCCGCCCTCTGCTGCCTGCAGTGCTTATGGCCCCAGCGATTCAAGCCTACCTCTGCCATACGCCAGACACTTCCTCAATCTGGCCGGGAGAGTGCAGAGAGGGCGAACAGTACAGAAGTCGATTATTCCACGGGGCGAATGTGAGGGTGTTCCCCTCCCCACAGTGGAGAGGGAATACGAGTTTTGCCAGCGTATTGGCATTTATTCAGATAGATGATAAATCGGGGGGTATGGATGAACAAGAGAAAAGTGCTGGTTATAGACGATGAGAAGGGCATCAGAGACCTGCTTTGCGATTTTCTTGACAGGAGAGGCTATCAGGTGAGCTCAGCGGCAGATGCCAGGGAGATGATAATTCAGATGAACAAAGAGTTGCCAGAGATCGTCTTTCTGGACATCCGCTTGCCCGATATTGATGGACTGGAACTACTCAAGTTGATCAAACAGCTTGACCAAGAGATTATTGTCATTATGATGTCCGCCTACGCTACAGAAGAGATAGCCAGGAATTCGCTCCAGTGGGGCGCCTTCGATTACATTCGGAAGCCTTTTGAGTTTGAGCAGGTTGAAAGGGTACTGTCGGCGGTGGAGATGACCAGATTCTGAGGCTGCCTGGGCTGGAGATAAAGAAAGGGACGAGGCAACCGGAGAAAAATAGCCAGCTAACCAGCTAAACTTTCACAAAAAATCTGGAAGATGTATCCTTAAACCACCGGAATATGGTGGAACAGGAGGGCATAAGGTTCCCGAGCTGGAATAGGCCCCCTGGCTACATTCGCCAATCCCTGTGGACAGGTTTTTTTTGTTGTTGCTTTAATTCATTGTTTTTTTACGTGCCATAGCCGGAGGATTCATCGCCGACTATGGTTAATCCTGGAGGTCGGGGGGGGAGGTTGCGCTTTCAGTCAGCGGCCAACAGAACCAGAGCCGGCTTCTACTTCCTGCAGGACTTATGGCCACAGCGATTGGGCCCTACCTATGCCCTACGCCTACGGAAAGCGCGCCTCTTTTGGTCCCTTTTCTTGTGAAGCTTCCTATAATAAAGTCAAGAGAATTCTTCCTGGCAGAGAGGCTCTGGAAA
>JAGGSY010000172.1 GCA_021158845.1 Caldisericia bacterium | reverse complement strand
AGGCAGGGATGAAATCAGTTGGAATTTTGCTTGCAAAGTGGACAAAAAACTACTTATCACACAGCCTGACGTTTTGCGGACATCCGAGGTTCCGAGCACAGCGAGGAATTTGAACGGAGCGTTAGTGAAGTTGGATACGCACCTGTTAGACGTCCGAAGGGCAAGGCTGTGAGCGTCAAATTATATTTCAATACCAATGGGATATGCGTCTATATGTCCCTCCTTCCAAAGTTTTGCTGGATTGCGGATGTTTTCTATTTTTGCATTTTCTGTTCCGACACCATAAACTCTATAAATATAAAATTTATCTTCCTTTTCTTTCATTAGCCTCCATTGATCTTTTGACACTTGAAACCAAGCTTTTCCATATTCAGGTGTGGATTTGACCTCGATAAAAATCTCGTCTCCATCTTCTGCAATTTTTATGTCATAATGTTGTCTACTTTCTCCATTTTTATTTAACCAAATAATTTCCACAGTTATATCCCCATCTTTTTCCAATCTAAAGCCTTGGTCATTTTCTGAAATGATATGAGAATATCTCCCAAGCAGATCTTCAAAAGTCATGTCACTTTCAATTTTGAAATTGAAATAGTGTTCTAATTTTTTCTTTAAAATACAATACAAAGCATATTTTTCTCCTTCTCGCCCAATATTTTTCTTTGCTTTTTTACTCAAAATTTCTGTAGGTTGTACTCCACTCTTTGATGTTCCTGTGACATGTATTTTCCCTGTAGAAGATTCGTCTTTGTCAATTTCTTTTTGAGCCTCTTGCTTTGGCACATATTCTTCTATCCGGAGGGGAATTTTCTCAGCAGAAAATTTTGGAATCCACTCTTTCTCTTTTGTTTTATCTAAAGTATCTTCCTGATCTTCATCAGTTAGAGCACCCGTTCCTGCTGATATTTTGGCGGTTTTTCCAGTTTCTATCCTTCCTCCTCCTCCCCTTCTTTCTTCCTTTTTCTCTCCTTCAGTTCCAGTTGGCTGTTCTAATCCTTTCTCTATTTTTTCTATCTTTTTTATTTCTTTAATTCTAGAAGATTTCTTTAAAATCTCTTCTTCAGATTCAGGCAATGACACTATATTTTTAGCCCTCATTATGCTCTCAGCATTGGAAATATCATTCATTATGTTCATTATAAAATCATCAAGACCTTTAATTTCACCAAATACTTTAGAAAACTCCACTCCAAGGTCGTAGATGCCACCATCGCTCTTCATATATATATGATTCTCGTCCTTATGATAAATGCATTTTTTTTCAGCCTTTTTGTTTATCGTTCTCCATTCATTAAGTTTTATTGAATATTCCACTTTCAAATTGTCAGTAACATAAACTTCAATTGTTCTAATTTTCCCAAGTGTCCCGTTTTTCTTAAGTTTTTCATATTCCAAATTCTCTTTCCAGTAAAGATATCGTAAAACATACGGTACAGTAGTTTGAATGACTTGAGTAGATTTATTATCTTTTGAATGTGTTGCCCCTTCTAGCAAAGGCTCGATCTCAACACTTTCAGATAAATAATGGAGGTTACAAGCTTTAATGAAGAATTTAATTTTATCTGGATGATAGCCATCTGGTAGCCAGAGAAAACCGATATCTTCCTCATCCTTGAATAATTCATAAAGCTCACTATTATCGTTTATGAAAATATCTCCATCGTTAGACCAGAACTTACCTTTATCAGTGAAAAAAATTGGTTTTTTGATAAAATCATTCCACCAATTCTCCTGAGATATAAGATTTTCAAGCTTATCTGGATTTAAGTTACGATTTAGTTCTTTATATATTCTTACGATTACTTTTTTATCTTCTTCTGAGATATCGTTTTTTCTTTTTTCGGATATATAACACAAAACATCCGCATAGTCTTTCGGTGCGGGCTTCTCGCTTATACCAAGTTTTTCCACAAAGAATCTTTTAAATTTTGGATAATATTTCTCAAGGTATATTCTGTTTTTACCAAAAACATTGCTAACATCTTTCCATATGACTTCTTTGCTACTGTAGTAATTTTTATCTGCATCAGGAATAAAAATCAGAGAATTTTGCCTAAACACCTCTTTGACTTTAGTGGCATCCTTTTCAAAATGCTCGTCTAAAAATTTGTATAATTTTTCAAACTTTTCTTTATCTTTATTTTTTTGCTCAACAAGGGCTTTTAAATAATTCAAGACTCCGTTGAGATCAGCCTGCGTATTAATTCCAAGGTGCTTTATAAAATCTTCATTTTCAATTTTTACTGCTAAGTATAGGACAGTATCACCTAAAACCTCACGAATTTCAGGTTTATCTAAAAATATCTCCGATGGCTTTGCTAAAGTGTTTTGAGTTGTTGGAAGCCATGCGTTTTTTAGTAATATTAAATAAAAAGTTGATTTGGTAAAATGCCAGCTCCAGCCCTGCTGTCCATAATATCTATAATAATACTTGATTTTTAACCCATCTTTATAAATATCCCAATGACTATGTATTAGTATTAATAGTTGCTTTGAAATCGTTACAGCTTTTGTGTTACTAATTGTACCTAGCTTATTCAACAATAACTCCAAGTCCGGTGAAATCCAATCATTTTCAATGTAATATCCTCTCCAATCACTGTCTCTCCACTCTTCATTCTTCCAAATGGTATTTTGCTTTTCAGGTGCATATATATGCTTTTTTGTGACTCCGCTGTCAGCATACCTAGAGCCTTCATCGATTTTCGTTTTAGGATCCTTTTTGACTATTATTGTTTGACACAATCCTATTTTTAAGAAAAACTCTTTCCACTCTGCAACTTTTTTATTTTTCTCATTTTTCAGTTTTGCAATCTGTCCCTCAATTTTTTCAACTTCTTTTTTGTGCTCTGTCCATCTCTTGTTACTCAACTTGTTTTCTAATTTTGTAATTTTATCATTAATGTGCTTTATATCCTGCTCGATATACCATGGATGCACAAAATTTACATCTATCCCTTCAAATAATTTCTCTAAATCGTTTTCATTTCCATAAGTCTTTGGTAAATATATGTTCTCTGGCTTGTCATACCATTGCTTACCTTCATCATCTTTGTCAATTCGAATAAGAAGCGATTCTTTAAGTCGCTTCAATGAGTCTTCTTTAGGTTCCCAAGAAGATTTATTAGCATTTAACCTTTTATCGCTTTCTTTCTCATATTTGCCTATATTATCTTTGATATACCTGATATATCCCATTAAAACTTTTGAATCTTTCTGTTTCCATTTTCCATTCTCATAAACAGGTAAAATATGTTTTTTAATGATTTCATAAGGATCCGCCTTCTTTAGCCCTAATTTTTTAAGAAATCCCAAAATGGTATCCCTTTTCTCTCTTTCATATTTTGAAATAGAATCTATGATGTCTTTTCCAATAACTTTGAGCTCGTTTTCAAAACAGTATGTTTCCTTTTTCTCCAAAGGAAAAAACACAATATCTTCTCTTATAGAAGTCAACTCTCCATTTTCCAATTTTATTATCTTTAAACTTTTTAGCCGTTTTAATTGTTCCTTTGACAAGTTTTCCTTACTAAGATAATTAAATAGCCTTGCAAACCATTCTTCATTCTGGTTTTTGATCCATTCTTCGTTCTCCAGACACTTGATTAAATCATTAATTGAAAAATCTTTAACTCCCAATCTGTTAAGAATCTGTTTTTTAGCTTTTATTTTCTCTGATAAGTATTCTTTCCCCAAATATTTTTGTAGATCATCATTGGTAATTATCTTCTTTATTTCTTCATCATCTATTAGAACCTCAGACGGTTTTTTCCATCTATTCGCTTCGGTTAAAATGCACTCTTCTTCTTTAAATTTCTCATATATTTGCTTTACCATAGGTAAAAAGAAAGCGTCTTTAACCTCCTCAACGGGAAGATAATCATAAAAACTGTATTTTAATTTTTCATCATTTTTAAATTTACTAACAGCATCTAAAAACACTTCAATGATGGAATCTCTCAGCCATTTGCTCCATTTATTATCTTTAATTATGTCTTCACGAGTTATTGGTAAAAGGAAGTCGGCTTGGATAATGAACTTAAATCCATATTTGCGGATAGGGAGGAATGCAAAGACATATTGCTCTTCAGAAGTATTTGCAGAATAATCTTCTTTTAAGGGAAATGCCAAAATAATCTCTGTTTCAGTAACACCTCTTCGTCTTTCTTCATCTATATCCTGTGAAACCTTAAATAACTTTTTAATTACTTTCCAATAACTTTTACATTCTTCATAAACAATCTCAACTATTCCATCTTTCTCATGGAGTTTTATCTTTTTAATTTTATTTCCATCTTCTTCCTCAACTTCAATTACCTTCAACTTTTTGAGAAATAGCAAAAGCGATGGGTGAATTTCTTCAATATACTTGCTTATCTCATTTCTTATTTCAGGCTTAAGATATAGAACAATATTTGTTTGTTTAGAATCAATAAAATCTGGAACTTCATTGATCCATTCAGGGAGTATCATTGTTGCATGTTCCCATTTTTCCCATAACGGATTTTCTTTACTGTGCCAAAATTGAAATTGAAAGCCGTTCGAACAAATCTCTACCTTGTCAGAAACCATAAAAACAGATTTAAATCCAATACCTTTTTCACCAATGTAACCCAATGCTTTTGTTTTAGTTGATCCACCTATGCTACACAATTTCCAAACATTTTCCTTTTCAAGTCCGCATTCATTGTTTTGAATTATTAAGCGATCGGAATCTATAATAAATTTAATAGTTGGTATAGAGTTTTTATCATATTCATTATCCTCTGCATTCTGAATCAATTCAAAGATAAAATGAGGATTTTTTGTATGAATTTCTCTAGCGAGTTTAGAGGCCTCTTTCAAAATTTCTTTTTTATCTTCTAATGCAGCTTTTATGTCGGATGGCAAATTTTCAGTATCAAGCCCAATCCCAAATCTTTCTCTTCTAATTTCCTCAACGATTTGTTTTGGCTCTGCCATATTTATCCTCTTACCCTAATTTATTTATAATCGCTCACAGCCTTGCGATGCCGAAGGCAATGTCACTTAACTCGTTTATATCAGTTGTAAAGTGGAAATTAACACTTTACTGATTTTTCCTGACTGCTTCATTATTTAAACAGTTATCATGATCCTTAAGATTTGTAAATAATTTTTTATATTGCATTTTTGTAAGCATTTACTGCCCTGTCTCTCCCTGTCTGCCTGTCTGCCGACAGGTATCCAAAAATCAATCGCAGATTAATCAGTCACAGATTTAGCCTTTCCAGCCACAATCACAGTAATTTCTCCTTTGACTTCTCTTTCCCTCCACTGTGGCCAAAGTTCTGTTGCTTTACCCCTAACAATCTCCTCATGGAATTTGGTTAATTCTCTAGCAATAACTATTTCTCTTTGAGGAAAAATTTCAGCTAATATTTCTAAGGTTTTTTTAAAACGATATGGAGACTCATAAAATACAATAGCATAAGGAGTCTCTTTAAGACTAAGTAATAACTTCTTACGTCGATTTGGCCGTTGAGGAAGAAATCCTAAAAAAACAAAGGGCTGGATAGGTAAACCACAAACACTAAGGGCAGTAATTAAGGCCGAAGGTCCGGGTAAAGGAACTATCTTTATTCCCATTTGAAAGCTCAAATTTACCAAATGCACACCTGGGTCTGAAATACAAGGAGTCCCTGCGTCAGAAACTATAGCTACATTTTTCCCTCTTTTAAGTAGTTCTAAAATTTTCTTACCCTGTTTTTCTTTATTCTCTTCACGATAACTTAACATCGGTCTTTTTATCCCATAATGAGATAATAATTTCTTTGTTTGCCTGGTATCTTCGGCAGCGATTAAATCTACTGTTTTTAAAATATGAAGGGCTCGCAAGGTAATATCCTCGAGGTTACCAATAGGCGTGGCTACTACATAAAGGGTGCCAGACTCACAGACTGTAGGCATTACGAATAAGCTCTATTTTATCATTATCTATGGCTATAACATCAAATCTTGCCTTTACATCTTCTTTACAGTGATTTTTCAAATAATAAAACGCAACTTTGGCTCTCTACAGCTTTTACCGTTGGGCTATGGCCCCAGTGATTCAG
>JAGGSY010000171.1 GCA_021158845.1 Caldisericia bacterium | reverse complement strand
AATTTAAATAGAATTAAGAGATGGCTCCCCGGGCAGGATTCGAACCTGCAGCCTAGTGGTTAACAGCCACCCGCTCTACCGTTGAGCTACCGGGGACTATTTAAAATTATAGACAAATTATCTTTTATGTCAAGAGAAAAGGTTGGATCAACAGATTAAGTGTATGGAAACTTCTTTATTTTGGAGAAAAGAAATGGCGGTGGTGAAATAAAATGATAATTGAAGTCAGGTTAAAAGGGTTGCATAAAAATACATTGCGTAGAGTTCAGACTTTAAATTAATAAATTTATATACAACGTGGATGTATTTTAATTCTTAAACTCTTGACAATATACAAAATTTGTGTATAATATTACAGCAAATCTATAATCCAAGGAGGTAACACAATGAGGAGGAGTGTTTTATTTATTTTGCTCCTGAGCCTCGCTCTCACATTCGCCTTCGGATGTGAGAAGAAGGCAACTACTTTGGCAGGCGTGGTAAAGGATGAGGATGGTAATCCTCTACAGGGTATTACGGTTTCTCTTGATGGCCAGACAGCTACCACCGATGAGAGTGGTAAATATGTGTTTAAAAACCTTGAAGAAGGAAGCTACAAACTTTCAGTTTCAGTAAAAGATTTCTACCCATTTGAAGTAAATGTAAATATCAAATCTGGAGAAAATACAAAAAATATTGGGCTTAAACATACCACCCTTGCCAAAGCCAGAAAAAGAGGTTACCTCCTTGTTGGCTCAGAGGTGGCATACGCTCCCTTTGAATTCATGCAAGATGGTAATCCAACTGGCTTTGACATAGATCTTATTAAGGAGATAAGTAAGGAGATGGGTTTATCTGAACCAAAGATAATAGATACAGCATGGGATGGAATATTTGCTGCATTAAAAGCTGAGAAGTTTGATATTATCATTTCTGCAGTCACCATAACAGAGGAAAGAAGCAAAGAGATGTTATTTTCAGATCCATACTACGATTCAGGTCAGATTATTGCTGTAAGAAAAGACAACAATGAGATAAAGAATGAGGATGATCTTGTTGGCAAGGTAGTTGGAGTTCAGATTAATACCACTGGAGATTTTGCTGCTCAAAAGATTAAGGGAATAAAGGAAATAAGAAGGTATGACGATATTCAGCAGGCCTTCCAGGACCTTGAAATAGGCAGAATTGATGCTGTTATAAATGATCTTCCAGTGTCTGCTTACTATGCAAGCACAAGACCAGACATTAAGCTTGTCGGGAAGCTCCTAACTGTTGAACACTATGGTATACCTGCAAGGCTTGGTGATAATGATCTTATTGAAGAGATAAACAAAGCTCTTAAAAAAATAAAAGAGAGTGGAAAGTATAGAGAACTATATGTAAAATGGTTTGGCGTTGAACCACCTCAATAGTTGAGGTTAAGTCATGGATTTCAAGTTCGATCTCTTTCTCTCTTCGCTCCCTTACCTTCTTAAGGGAGCGAAGGTTACTATTATCTTAAGTCTTGTATCTGTTGGAATTGGGCTTCTCATTGGACTTGGTGCTGCACTCCTTAAGATAAGCAGGAATATCCTCTTAAAAGGTATTGGAAGTATCTATGTGGAGGTAATAAGGGGTACACCGCTTTTGCTTCAGATAATGATAACCTATTATGGTCTTCCCGCAATCGGTATAAAACTTGATGCAATAACAGCCGGTATAGTGGCTTTATCAATAAATTCTGGTGCATACTGTGCTGAGATATTCAGGGCAGGAATCGAATCTATAGAGAAAGGACAGATGGAGGCAGCGAGGTCTCTGGGCATGACTTATGCACAGGCAATGAGATATGTTATTCTTCCTCAAGCTATAAAAAGGGTGGTTCCACCTCTAACAAATGAGTTTGTTGCCATGCTTAAGGATTCATCCCTTGTTTCCACCATAGCAGTGGCAGAACTTTTAAGAAGAGGAAGACAACTTATGGGTACACTTGCAAATGTGTGGAGTCCACTTATAGGTGTTGGCTTAATATATCTTGTGATGACTATTCCTCTTACACAACTCGCACAGAGAATGGAAAGGAGGTTGAGAAGAAGTGAAGCTCACTGATGGTTCCCTTATAAAGGTAAGGAATCTATACAAGAGGTTTGGGGATCTTGAGGTTCTTAAAAACATAAATTTTGATCTTAAAGAAAAGGAAGTTTTGGTGATAGTTGGTCCTTCTGGTGCAGGTAAATCTACCCTTATAAGATGTATAAATAGACTGGAGAAACCAACAGAAGGGGAAATATGGTTTGAGGGAAGAAGGATAGATGAAACAACCAATCTAAACAAGTTGAGGGAAAAGATAGGAATGGTATTTCAGAGGTTTAATCTCTTTCCCCACCTAACCGCTATTCAGAACATAATACTTGCGTTGAAGGTCGTTAAGAAGATGAAGGATGAAGAAGCAAGAGAGGTTGCATTGCATTTTCTTAAAAAAGTTGGTCTTGAAGAAAGAAAAGATCACTTTCCACATCAACTTTCTGGTGGAGAGCAGCAGAGAGTGGCAATAGCAAGAGCACTGGCTATGCAACCAGATGTAATGCTTTTTGATGAACCCACTTCAGCTATTGATATAGAGCTTATAAAAGAGGTCCTTGATGTAATGAAAGAACTTGCCGAGGAGGGTATGACCATGATAGTTGTAACTCATGAGATGGGCTTCGCAAGAGAAGTTGGAGATAGAATAATATTTATGGATAAAGGAGAGATTGTAGAGGAAAATAAACCTGTTGAGTTTTTTAAAAATCCAAAAACAGAGAGAGCAAAAAGATTCCTGTCAAAAATACTAAATATTTGAGATTTTTAATAACAAAGGGGAAAATTTCCCCTTTGTTATTTTTCTTTTAAACCCTCAATGAAGCTTGAGAAGAAAGTTAAAGGGAGTTTCATCATTTCAAGCCCTGCCTTTTTTGCTGAGCGTGCACTTACTTTGACGAATTCTTTTACAAGTTCTTTACCCTTTCCCGCTATCTCCAGACCCTCTTTAAATCCTTCTACCACTACGGAAGAGACTTTTCCTGCATCGTATCCGAGTTTGGTGGTAATTCTTTTTGTTTCCTGAAGAAGATAATCTGTGATCTCTTCAATGTTTTCTGGTTTTATCTCATCTTTAAACTTTTCCACAACAGCAGCCACTGTTTTTTTAACCTCATCCTCCTTCAATTCTTTAGTTGATAGAGCTTTCTCTAAGTTGTTTGTTAGATCCTCCTTTAATTTTTCCACCATTTTTACACCTCCTCAAGTTAATTATACCTTATTTTAATAATAAATTCTACATTTCCTTCAGCATCTTCGGGCTTTCCGATGAATGACTCAACCTTCTTTACAAGTTCCTTCTTTCTCTCCATCTCCTCTTTCTTCTTGTTAAACTCCTTTTTCCCTTCTTCTACTCCACTTTTCATCTTATCCATACCCGATATTGTTACAGAGAGTCCAGGAACATCCTTTCCCATAATTTTTCCTGAATTAGAAATTACCTTAAGGACATTGGCTAAATCCATAAATCTCTTTTTTATATCGGTGGATAAAGAGCTTATACCTTTCTTAAGTCCTTCGCCCATCTTTTTTAAATTCAAAGAGAAACCTTTTAAACCTGGTGTATATACCCCATTTATCTCTCCACCTTCTGAAAGGGTGATTAGTGTTTTCTTCATCTCAATGTTTCCATCCACAAGAGCGTTTACACCATACAAACCCTGTTTGATTAGATTCAGTGAGCCTATAACCTCATCCATCCCTTTAGAGAGTTTCTCCATGTTCTCCTTTGTTTCCTCAAAGGAAGGGATCTTTACCCCATCTGGTGTAATACCACCCTCAAGAAGAATCTTTATCAGAGCTTCTTGCTTCTTAAGAGATTCTAAAAGAGATAAGGTTGTAGGACTTTGAGTATTTTCAGCTAACTTTTGTGATGCGTTGTTTAGCTCAAGAATGTTCTTTGTTATGTTGGTATAGGCATCCATCAGTGAAACAATCATATCTATCCCCTCTTTCTCACTTTTAAGTCCGACAATTATACTGTCAATTCCTTCTGGTAGATTCTTTAATTTGGATAACTCCTGTTCATCAATTTTTTCAGAAAGCATAAGAAGTACATCTCCTTCAGATTTTATCCCTTCAGCTATCATATCTATTCCCTTTATCAGTTCATTAAACTGTGAAAAGTCCATCTTGTTGAGTCCACTCTCAAGATTAGTTCTTGTTTCATCTATTATCATTTTTTGAGCCTTTACGAGAGAGAGAAGTTTATCGATACCACCTTCCAACTCATCAAAAACCTCTGGTTCAGGAATATCCACAGAAAAATAGGATGGTATGACAGTGATTATAATCTCTGGAAGTGAAATACTTTCACTTTCAAACTCTATGAATCCGCTATCCTCTGGATCAAGTATAAGTGTAAGATTCACCTGGTATTTTCTCCCCATAATCATGGGTTTAGCATCGCCACTTATTTTTACATTCTTCACTTTTTCTGTATCAAGAGATGTTGTAACCATGGCAAGTAGTGGCACAGTTTCATCGTGGGCTTTAAGGTCTGTTTTAGCAGAAATATCTATTCTTAAGTTTCCGCTCTGTCCCTTCACCTTCTCTACAGGTGTCTCTTCTCCATTCAAAAAATACTTTATATTTATACTAAAGGGTATCTTACCCACATAATTTCCCCTGTAATATACATCACTTATGTCTTTACTCTCTCCCTTTAGAAGAACAAAATCATCTTTTACCTCAACATTCCCTTTCCCATAAACCTTTCTTACATCACGAAGATTCTTAATAGGGTCTTTTACCTCAAATTTACCCTTTCCTTTAACTCTTATCCAGTCCACAAGGATTTTTTCTTCAAAGTTTCCATATGGATCTGATAAGATATAGATTGTTTCACTGTCCTTTACCTTTGTCTGTGAGAATGTAGAGAATAGAGGTACAAATGTGAAAATTGTCATTGCTATGATTATAATTAATTTCTTCATACTACACCTCCTTCTTTGACCATCTAAATGTTGTGTATTTGAACAATTTATCTAAACCAGCAAGAAGAGCTGGTAAGAAGATAAGAACCACACATACACTTAATACTGCACCCCTTGCCAGACTTCCCATGCTGAGACTCAAAGCCTTTATATCACTTAACATTGCTGTAGGTAGGGTCATAAGTATCATTGTTCCTGCACTTGTTAAAATGGAGTGAGAACTCCAATGGACTGCTTCGGTTATAGCTGCTAAAGGCTTTAAACCATTTCTTCTCTCCTCCTGATATCTTGATGTAAGCAAAACTGCATAGTCAATTGTGGCTCCCAGTTGTATGGTATTCAAAAGTATTGGAATGAAGAAAGGTGGACTCATACCTATTATCGCATAATAAACAATATTTGACCAGATTGCCACTTTAATTATTAATGCAAGGACAGGTGGCACAAAAAGTGAGAGAAAACCAAGAGCTATTATAATGAGGATAAGATAGATTGATATTTTCTCTGTTCTCTCGAGGTCCTTCATGGCGATTTCCTTCATATCGTTTATAAGTGCAGATAATCCAGTTACATAAACCTCACCCTTTACAGTGTTATGGACAATGTTTGTAATTTCCTTTCTTAAAGCCTTTTCCTCTTCGTCTTCAGGAGAGTATTCGCTGTAAACAATGGCATATGTGTAATTTTCTGAACTAAATCTACTTATTAAATCTTCTGGTATGAACTCTTCAGGTATTGTTGGATCTACCATTGTGCTGTAGTGCAATACATTCTTTACACCTTTAAGATCCTTTACCTTGTAAAGAGCGTCAATAAATCCCTCATTTTCCTTCTTCGAAATTATAAATAGTGTATCTTTTTCACCAAAGATATCGTTGACTTTGTTCATTGTTCTAATTGATGGAAGATTTTCTGGAAGGAAGTGTTTTCTATCAAATACAAGGTTTACTTTAGTTGAACCAAAGTATGAGAGGGATAATACTATAATGAATATTATTATAAATACGGGAGAGAGTTTCCCTATAAATTTTCCAAGATTTCCTGCTGTTAAAGGAATAACACCATGTTTTTTACCACCTATAACCAACTTATCAAAGATGAGAAATAAAGAGGGTAGAAATAGGAAGGACACTATTATTGATATGACAACTCCTCTCACAAGAAGCCATCCCATCTGGGGGAATAACTCGAATTTTCCAAATGTCAAGGCAAAGAATCCTGCCATTGTTGTAAGTCCACTCAGAAGTATGGGTTTTATAGTAGTTGTTAAAGTCTCTACCATGGCAGTTTCCTTACTGTTCTTGATCCTTTCCTCAACATATCTATGGTATAGAAACAAGGAATAGTCAAGTGTCACTGCAAGTTGAAGTATTGCTACTATTGTTTCGGTAATATAATAGATAGGTTTACCAGAGAAAGCTGTAATTCCCATATTTATAACAACAGCGGATACCATGGATAAAACTATAAAGATAGGTCCCCAGAACCGTGGAAACGTGAGGAACAAAAATATGCTGACAAGTATTATACCTATAATAAAGTACTCTTCAGTTTTACCTTTGAAGCGATCCCCCAGCTCATTCGAGATAACACTATCTCCTGTAATTGAAGCCTCTTCTGGGAGGATAGATTTTATATCCTTTATTTGATCTCCATACGATTGTGAATGTTTAAGAGTAACCTGAATCTTAAAAACCCCATCTTTATACCAATCTTTTGAATCCTCTCCCCAGAATTCTTTTGGAAGAGATACATCCTGAAAGTTATCGAGCCACATTACAGAGTCAACATAGGGAAGGATCTTTAGTTTTTCTATGAGTTTTTCCACTTTTGTCAGGTTATCTGTCTCATATATAATTGTTAAATCTGCACCATGGGAAATCTCTTCTTCAAGAATTTTTGATCCTTTAACAGATTCAACTTCCTCTGGAAGTAGGTCATATATATCAAAGGAGAGCTGCCTTTTTGGAATAAAGTATAGGGATAAACCTATAAGCAAGAGAAAAATTATGAATATAATCCACTTTGATTTAACAACTATCTCGGCAAATCTTTTCATTCTTTCTCACCTCCTAAGCCATACCAGATTCTCTCACTTAACTCCTTCAAAGGAGGAATTTTGTTTCCAAATATAACTGCTACCCATAGAGACAACAGTATCCCCTGTAGGAATAAAATATCTGTCTCATTAGCCTCGTCCTTGAGAAGGAGAATAAACTGCTTAAGCTTTTCATTAACTTTTTTTTGTAGATTCTCTCTCATCTCCTCTCTTACTTTTGTGGGAGCAAAACTCACATCCCTTATTATCGTAAAGATGCTTGAAGAAAAGTTTTCTGACAGAGAAAGATTCAGTTTCAGGAAACTTTCAATGTAATCTACTGGATTCTTTTTCTTGATGGATACAATCTTAAAGAATTCCTTTTCAACATTTTCGATTAAAGACTCTATGATGTTTTCCAGTAGCCCCTCTTTTGATTTAAAGTATGTGTAAAAACTTCCCTTTGAGATTCCTGCAAGTTTCGTTATCTCCTCAATGCTCGTTTGGTTAAAACCTTTTTCCATAAAGAGTTTAAGTGATACTTTTAAGATTTTCTCTCTTTTTCCCATAGTTCATCCTCATTGACTGACCAGTCAGTCATATTATAAAAAAATATTTATTTTTGTCAAGTATTTTAAAAAATGTCCAAATCTTTTATAATTTAAGGTGTTAATAACTTATAGGAGGAAAGAATGGTTACAAAGGAAGAGATACTTGAAGCATTAAAAGAGGTGTATGATCCTGAGATTCCAGTGGATATCGTTAATCTTGGTTTAGTATACGATGTAAAGATTGATGATGGGAAGGTAAAAATTTTAATGACATTGACTGCAGTAGGTTGTCCTGTGGGACCATTGATTGTGGATATGGTTAAGCTAAGACTTCTAAAACTTGAGGGTGTCAAGGAGGTGGAGGTTGAGTTGACCTATGATCCACCATGGACACCTGATAAGATGAGTGAAGAGGCTAAGAAGAAGTTAGGAATGGAATGAAGGATATTCTCGGAGTACCTGTAGAACCCCTTTCCTTCAATGAGGCAAGGGAAAGGATTAAAAAATTTTTAACTGATGGGAGTTATCATATGATAACTCCCATAAATCCAGAGAAGATAGTGAGAAGTCTTAAAGATGAGAAACTAAAAAGAATTCTTACTTTTTCTGATCTACTTTTACCAGATGGCTATGGAGTGATATGGGCAGGGAGGATTCTTGGTATAAAAATCCCTGAGAGGATAACAGGTGTGGATATGTTTGAATCACTTCTTGATTACTGTAATGAAAAATCTCTAAAAGTTTACTTTCTTGGAGCAAGAGAAGAAACATTGAAAGAGATGATAGAAAAGATAAGAAAGAGATACCCTAACCTCAAAATATCAGGTTATCACAATGGATACTTTGACAAACCCAGCAGTATAGTAAATGAGATAGGAGAAAAAGAGGTGGATTTTCTCTTTGTTGCCATGGGCAGTCCAAAACAGGAGTACTTCATATATGATAATTTTGATAAGTTAAAGGCAAAGGTGTCAATGGGGGTGGGTGGAAGTTTCGATGTCTTTGCAGGTAAGGTTAAAAGGGCACCTAAGCTTATCCGAAGAATGGGTCTTGAGTGGTTGTTTAGATTTATACTTCAGCCAAGAAAGAGATTTCCAAGAATACTCCTTTTGTTTAAATTTGCATATCTTGTTTTAAAGGAGAGGGTGAGTCTTGGAAAGGGTTGATATTCTTGGAATACCGGTGGATAAGATAACGAGAAAAGAGGCGCTGGATAGACTCCTTTCCTTTATCGAATCCAGAAAGTTTCATCTTGTAGTTACAATTAACTCTGAGAATGGAACAAAAGCTATTGAAAAGAAAGAATTTTTGGATGTGATAAGAAAGGCAGACCTCGTTGTTCCAGACGGAATAGGAATAATTTATGCATCAAGGATACTTGGAGACAGACTTCCAGAGAGAGTACCTGGTATTGATCTCACATACGATCTTTTAAAGGTATGTGCAAAGAAAGGTTTTGGTGTGGTTCTTGTTGGGGGAAAAGAGGGAGTTGCTGATAAAGCCAAAAAGAATTTAATTAAAGAGATTCCCAATTTAAGGATTCTATCCACCTTTAATGGATACTTTGATGAAGATGAGGAGGTTAAGATTGTTGAAGAGATAAAGAGGGAGAGGCCAGATGTTCTTTTAGTAGGTATGGGTTCCGAAAAACAGGAATTGTGGATTTATAAATGGAGAGAAGAATTTAAGGATATTCCTGTTTGCATTGGTATAGGTGGAAGTCTTGACATATGGGCTGGAGAGAAGAAAAGAGCACCAAAATTTATTCAGGAACTTGGACTTGAATGGCTATACAGAACCATACTTGAGCCAAGAAGAATTAAAAGGGTATTGAAGATATTTAAATTTTTGTTTAGACTTGTCTCAGAGCGATGGAAAAGGTAGCTTTAGGGGGATACTTCGGATTTGGAAATCTTGGGGATGATGCAATCCTTTTATCTGAAATCTCCTTTTTAAAAGAGAATGGTTTTGAGCCGATAGTTTTAACCAATAAAGGAAAATCAATCTTTGGTGTAAAAGGTATAAATAGAACTTCCATAAAGGATATGTTAAGGATAAGAAATGAATTCTCTACATTTATACTCGGTGGTGGAGGATTATTTCAGGATAAAACAAGTTTTAGAAGTCTTTTATACTACCTTTTTCTCATAGATTTTATGAAGAGGTTGAGGAAGAAGGTTGTAATCTTTAATGTAGGTGTTGGGCCATTGATAAGAAAAATTTCCAGAAGACTTCTCTTTTCTACTCTCAAGAAGGTAGATCTTATAATCTTTAGAGATAGATTCTCCTTTGATTTCTTTCCAGAGTTAAAAAATAAGTTTCTTGGTTTTGATTCAGCCTTTAGGTTGAATTTTAAAAGAAGGGAAGGGAAGAAGAAAATCCTTATCTCCTTGAGATACTTTAGGGAGCTTAATCTTGAGAAATTTACTAAATTTATAACTATTCTCAAAGAGAAGGTCCCTTATGATTTTGAATTTGTTGTTTTTTCAGAGGAAGAAATAAAGATAGCAAAAACTTTAAATCTTCCATATTTTCACATGAAAGATCCAATCTCTGTCCTTGAGAAATTTTCTGAAGCTCAATTTTTAATAGGAGCAAGGTATCACTCGATACTCTTCTCTATAATGAACGAGATACCATTTCTTCCCATTCCATACGATTTAAAGGTAAGAGTTCTTTCTAAAGAGGTCGGTTTTGAAGATTTTATAGAAACCAACGAAGCTATTGATGTGTGGTTAGATAAATTTAATAGGGTGTTTGAGGAGAGAGAGGGGAGGAGGAAAATTATTAGTGAAAGAAGGAAGGAATTTATGGAAAGAGAGAGAAAGTCTTTCTCCCTCCTTCTGAGGTTTCTCTCAGATGGACATATCTAAGATTCTTCCTTTTCTGTTTATTAATGAGTGTGTTGTATGTGGAAAGGAAGGGGAAGGTGCCATATGCAATGACTGTAAGAAAAGTCTTTTTGTAAAAGGTAGAGCCAGGACACTTATGGGAAACCCCCTTTACTTTATTACCACTTACAGATTAAAAGGCGAAAAACTTATAAACGAGATTAAAAGAGGAAAGGTTTCTCCAATTCCATATCTTATAGATGAGTCCCTAAAACTAATTGAGCACGAAAGAATTGATATTGTTGTGCCTGTGCCTTCCATGGGATTTTTATTCTCATATATACCAGAGCATCTCCTTTTAATGGGTAAAGGCATTGCAAGAAAACTTGATGTAAGGTATCTACCAATCATTGAGAAGGTAAAGAGAATTAGAAGTCAAGTTACCATTTCTCCTCAGGAAAGAATGAGAAATCCCTTAGGTGCGTTCAAGTTGAAAATGGGGGCAGAAAAAATAATTAAAGATAAAAGGATACTTATAGTTGATGATGTCTATACAAGTGGTGCCACAATGAGAGAATGCGAGAGGGAGGTTTTAAATCATGGTGGAAGCTCTCTATCTCTTGTAATTTCCAAAACAAGCCTTTTTTCCTGAAAAGTTGTTATATATCATATTTTTAGTTGAAAGATATGCGGTTAAAAATAGGTGAATAATATGTTATAATTTAAACAAAAGATTTAGGAGGTTCATATGGGTAATATTTTCAAGGAGAGAGTGAAAAAATTTCAGGAACTTATGAGGGAGAAAGGTATAGATGCCTCTGTGATAAGAACACTGTCCACATTTATATATTTTACAGGAGTTAAGTGGCTTAGACCTTCCCTTCTTATTCCTGCGCAGGGAGATCCAGTGGTTATTGTGGTTAAAAATGAGAAGGAACTTTTTATGAAGAAGTCATGGATAAAGAATGTACTTGAGTATCAAAAGACGGGACAACTTATGGCTCTTGTTACCTCATGGATAAGAAAGAACGGATACAAGAATGTTGGTTTTGAATACTCCATTGAGAAGGATTCCTATTTACTATTTTTTGAACTCTTTAAAGCTTTGAATCCAAAGATAAATATAGTTGATGTAAGACCATTGACTATGAGTTTAAGGATGCTTAAAGAGGAATGGGAGATTGAGAATATAAAAGTTGCTGGTGAAATTGCCGTTAAGGGTATAAAGAAAGCTCTTGATGTGATTAAAGAGGGGAAGAGCGAGCTTGAGGTGATAGGTGAAATAACTGCTGAGCTTATGAGAAATGGAAGTGAACATCCTCAGGTTTATGTCTCAGCAACACCAAGAATTCATGCTGAGCCTTTCAGGGATGTATATATAGAGAAAGGAAAGTTTGTTTCTGTTGTAATTGGAGCAGATTACAATAATTATTATGCAAACATTACAAGGAGCTTCTTTTTGGGTAAACCTGAAGGCAGGGTAAAGGATGCCATTGAAGCAATGAATGCAGCATACGAAATTGCTATGAAAGAGACGAAGATAGGAGTGAAATTCAGGGAGGTAGAGGCAAAAATTGAGAGTGTTTACAAAGACTTGAATTTACTTGATTACTATATAGCAGGCTACACTCATGGTGTGGGACTTCTTATAGAAGAGGATCCTATAACCACTATAGTTGTGGCTCAGCGTTCAATGGAACCAAAGAAAGGCATGGTTCTTGCCTTTGTTCATTCTCCGTTGATGTTGCCTGAAGGCGTAGTTAAAAAAGAGGATACTGTAATAATAGGCAATGAAAAAATAAATGTAACAAAGATTGATACTCCATGGATACTCTAACTGCCATTTAAACTGAACCATTTTATAAGTAGATTTTTGTATTCCTTTGAGTTTAGTATTTTTCCTATTTCAACATTGAGTTTTTCCCTTAACTCTGTATCAGTGCTTTTTAGTACAATTGTATAACCCTGTTCATATATCTTCGTGGTATTGAATTTTTCTTTATCCACTCCGTATATGTCCATCAGTGGTTTTTCTATTATCAGTGCGTCAGCTTTACCCTCTTCAATCATTGAAAGCGACTTAGCTAAATCTTCAAATGGAATCTTTTCCACATTCTTAACCCTTCTTAATATATCTTCAGAAAATGTGTATAGTGAGAGGATTACCTTTTTATCTTCCAACTCCTCCACTGAACAAATTGGCCTCTCTTTTTTTGAAATTATGTATAGAGAGATGTCAAAGTATGGTAGTGTAAGGGAAACATCTTTAGGATAAGTGAATTGCAATGGGTATCCACCAAGAAGAATTCTTACCCTTCCTTCCTTAAGATAGTTAAGGGATTCATCAAAGGGTATAATTTTGTATTCAGGTTCCAACGAAAGATTTTTAAATATAATCTTCATAAGCTCCACATCAAAACCAACAAGCTCACCATTCTCCTCATAGATGAATGGAGGAAAATCATCTGGAGTTCCAACAATAATTTTTTCTGTTTCTTTTTTCTGGCAAGAGGAGAGTAAGAAAACTAATAAAAATAACAGGAGTACTACTTTCTTCATCATTTTATTATCTTCCCTGTATATGTAAAACTACTCTGCCTCATTTTAATCCACCTTCCCTCATCTCTCCCTATTATATTTCCACATTCACACTTCACAATATCTCCCTCTCTTTTTGAAAAATCCTTTACTATACGATTCTTGTATAATCTTAACACTCTTCCCTCTCCCACTTTTATATACTTGAATAGTTTCTTCCCACATCTTACACACTTTATGGTAATCATTTCTCTTTTCTCTCTTTTTTCTTTTTAAAGACGAATTCTTTAAACACTATCAATCCACCTATTATTATTCCAAGGTAGTAGTAGAAGAATCTCCATAGGAGAATGAATGCAACAAGGGGTTGTCTTGGAAGAAAAGCAGAGAAAAACACAGCAATACCCAGTTCAGCAGCTCCAGATGTACCTGGTGTTGGAGTAAATGCCACAGATAGAAAAAATACAATAGCAACAAATATTATCTCCAGTGCCGGTGATTCTGAACCCAAAGCCCTTAAAAGCACCACTGGAAGGAGGAGAGATGTAAGCCAACAGAGGAGACTATAGAAGAAAACAATGACTAATTCCTTAATCTTCCCTTTGCTTAAATTCTTCTTTCCTTCCTCAAATAGGTGTATATTTTTTTCTATCTCATCGTTCACCTTCTTTGATAATTTTGGTGGAAGCAGTTTTTCAACTATTTTCTCAATAAAGTTTCCAAAAACTCTTGTCTTAAGAAATGTAAGAAACAAAAGTATCGATATGAATACATAAAATGCTAAACCTATATCAAGGGCAATATTTACTGATTTTGGAAGGTTCCATTTGAGACGAAATATCACAACAAGCACAGGAATGGCGAGGAACAAACTTATTCTGGCTATAAAGGTCATAAGATCCTTTACGAGAAGGAAGAAGGCACTCTTCCCATACTCTACATTGTGGTTTTTGCTAAGTAGATACATTTGAAATGGTTGTCCACCTGTCTGGAAAGGAGTTATACCAGAAAAAAAATTACCAATAAGGGTAAGGTTTATGGCCTCTGCGTATGTTATGTTGATGTCAAGAATTTTT
Organism: Caldisericia bacterium; assembly: GCA_021158845.1. Taxonomy (NCBI): domain Bacteria; kingdom Pseudomonadati; phylum Caldisericota; class Caldisericia; species Caldisericia bacterium. The sequence goes on along the minus strand of JAGGSY010000171.1, from coordinate 1,279 downwards.
GCAGAGTAGATTAACTTTAACGCCTCAAATATCCAGCTTAAACCAACCAGACTAAAGGACAGAATTAAATAAAGAGGTTTTATTCCAAGTATTGCCTTTAAGAAATTTCCACCCTTACTTATAACTATTATTATAAATATGGCAACAATTGTAAAAAGGAAAGATAGAAACAGATTCTTTCCTATTGATTTAAAATCTATCTTTTTCTCGTTCATTGAAATAATTATACAATTCAGTTATAATAAATGCAAATCCAAAAAGGAGAGTTTTCAATGGAAAAGGAGATTCTTGAAAGATTTAATAATGAGCTAAAGGGAGTAAAAACTCTTCAGGAGTTGAATGTTCTTAGAGTTAAATACCTTGGAAAGAAGGGTATTGTAAAGGAACTCATGGATAAAATAAAAGAGGTTCCAAAGGAGAGGAGGAAGGATTATGGAATTTCAGTTAACAGAATCAAAAGGGAGATTGAAGTTAGAATAAAAGATTTAGAGAAAAGTTTAAGAGAGAAAGAACTTGAAAAAAAACTTGAAAAAGAGAAGGTTGACATCACTCTTCCAGGTTATCCTGTTGAGGTAGGAAAAAAACATATAATTACTCAAACCTTGGAAGAGATAGAGGATATCTTTTTAAAGATGGGTTTTTTCATATATGAAGGTCCGGAGATAGAATCTGACTATTACAATTTTGAAGCCTTAAACATACCAAAGTATCATCCTGCAAGAGACATGTGGGATACTCTATTTCTTCCCGGGGGACTACTTTTAAGGACGCACACCTCTCCAGTTCAGATAAGAACCATGGAGAAAGTTAAGCCTCCTTTAAGAATGATTTCACCAGGAAAGTGTTATAGAAGAGACTCCTTTGATGCTACACACTCCCCAATGTTTCATCAGGTAGAGGGTCTCATGATAGACGAGAAGACTTCAATGACAGATTTAATGGGAATTCTTGATCTTTTTGCAAAAAAGATATTTGGAGAGAAAACAAGAACAAAATTTTATCTCTCATACTTCCCATTTGTTGAACCTGGAATTGAGATGGCTGTAAGTTGTATCTTTTGTGGCGGAAAAGGGTGTCCTGTTTGTAAATATACTGGATGGATTGAGATTCTTGGTGCAGGAATGGTTCATCCAAAGGTGCTTAAAAATGTTGGATATGACCCTGAGAAATGGCAGGGATTTGCCTTTGGAATGGGAGTTGAAAGGATAGCCATGCTCAAGTATGGAATAAAGGATATAAGATTTTTCTTCGAGAATGATAAAAGATTTCTAAAGCAGTT
>JAGGSY010000170.1 GCA_021158845.1 Caldisericia bacterium | reverse complement strand
GTTTTTCCTTTGCCCATGGAGGAAAAGATGGATATCCATACCCTGTGGATAGAAAAACATACGATGAATCAATAGAGATATTGAGAACTGCTGTTGAAAAGGCAAAACTTGGATACACTGAGAAAATGAAAGCTTTAAAAAAACTATCCTACCTGTAGAATTCTTCTTAAAAGCTCACCGGTGTAAGATGTTTTCACCTTTGAAACATCTTCAGGTGTTCCCTCTGCGACTATGTATCCCCCCTCATCTCCTCCTTCAGGACCAAGATCAATTATCCAATCAGCAGATTTTATAACATCTGGATGATGCTCTATTATAACAACTGTGTTTCCTTTGTCCACGAGTCTATTTAAAACAGAGAGGAGTTTCTTTACATCATCAAAATGAAGACCTGTTGTTGGTTCATCAAGTAGATAAAGGGTATGTCCCTTAAACTTCTTTGAAAGTTCAGTGGCAAGTTTAACCCTCTGTGCCTCACCACCAGAAAGTGTTGGTGCAGGTTGACCAAGTTTTATATAACCAAGACCAACATCCATAAGAAGCGAGAGTCTTCTCCTTATACTTGGTATATTCTCAAAGAATTTGTATGCTTCATCCACAGTCATATTAAGAACATCAGATATGTTCTTTCCCTTCCATGTAATTTCAAGGGTTTCTCTATTATACCTCTTCCCTTTACAGACCTCACATGTCACATAAACATCAGGTAGAAACTGCATCTCAATCCTTTTTACTCCGGCACCCTCACACGCCTCACATCTTCCACCTTTCACATTGAAGGAAAACCTACCTGGCTTATATCCCCTTGCTCTTGCCTCAGGAGTTTTTGAGAAAAGTTCCCTTATGGGGGTAAAAACTCCAGTGTATGTTGCTGGATTGCTTCTTGGAGTTCTTCCTATGGGAGATTGATCCACCATAACAACCCTATCTATATTCTCAAGACCTCTAAACTCTTTGAACTTTCCCGGTTTCTCTGGAGATTTATAGAATATCTCTTTTAATCCCTTATAAACTATATCGTACAGGAGTGTGGATTTTCCTGAACCAGAAACACCTGTTATACATACAAATGTATTTAGGGGAATCTTTACATTTATATTCTTAAGGTTGTGTTCCCTTGCTCCAATGATCTCAAAATACTTTCCATTCCCCTTCCTTCTTTCTTTTGGAATCTCTATCCTCTCCTCACCCTTTAGATATTTTCCTGTAATGGAATTTTTACAATTAATTATATCCTCTATACCCCCTGAACAAACAATTTCTCCCCCATTCTCTCCTGCACCTGGACCCATATCAATAATGTGATCTGCCTCTTTTATGGTCTTTTCATCATGCTCAACTATTATAAGGGTGTTTCCCAAATCTCTCAAATTCTTTAATGAATTTAAAAGTCTCTCTGTATCTCTGTGATGAAGACCTATGGTTGGTTCATCAAGAACATAAAGAACACCAGTAAGCCCTGAACCAATCTGTGTTGCAAGTTTTATCCTCTGTGCCTCTCCACCAGAAAGTGTTCTTGATTCTCTATCTATGGTAAGGTAGGATAGACCAACATCCATAAGAAATTTAAGCCTTGATTTAATCTCCTTTAAAATCTGCTTTGAGATAATCTTCTCTGTTTCTGTGAGTTTTAGATTTTCAAAAAAGGAAAGTGCATCACTTATACTCATAGATGAAACTTCAGCTATATTCTTTCCATTTATGGTAATTGAAAGTGCCTCCGCTCTCAGTCTTGTTCCTTTACAGGCAGGACATGGAAGAACCCTCATAAACCTTTCGTATATCTCCCTCATTTCATGAGAATCTGTCTCTCTGTATCTTCTCTCAATGGAAGGAATTATCCCTTCCCACTTTACATAGTATCTACGCCTTCTTCCATCGCTTGAGACATAATTTATGGGAATTCTACCTGAACTACCGTATAGAATTATCTCTATTGCCTCCTCATCAATCTCTTCCACCGGTGTATATATGTCAAAATCATAGATTTCAGAGAGAGTCTTCACTATCTCAAAGAAAAATCCATTAAGGTTTTGGAATCCAGGAACTTTTATGGCACCTTCACTTAGTGATAAACTCTTATCAGGTATAACAAGGTCGGGATCAACCTCCATTTTTACACCAAGCCCCACGCAAACAGGACAGGCACCATAAGGGGAATTAAAGGAAAATAAACGAGGTTCTATCTCTGGAAGAGAGATACCACAAACAGGACAGGCAAATTTTTCAGAAAAAATCTTCTCCTCGCCTGTATCAACTATAAGGATCTTTGTCAGTCCATCTCCATACTTAAGAGAGGTCTCTATGGAATCGGTGAGTCTTTCTTTTATATCCTTTCTAACAATTAATCTATCAACGATAATATCTATATCGTGCTTCTTATACTTATCAAGTTCAATTTCTTCATCAAGGGTAAAGATACTTCCATCAACTCTGACTCTTACAAATCCTTCCTTCCTTAGCTTCTCAAATAGGTTCCTGTATTCTCCTTTTCTCCCTCTAACCACAGGGGATAGAATCATTATCTTTGTTCCTTCCTTTAAGGTGAGTATCTTATCAACTATCTCCTGGGGTGTCTGCTTTTTAATCTCCCTTCCACATTTTGGACAGTGGGGAATTCCTATCCTCGCAAAGAGAAGTCTCATATAATCATATATTTCAGTCATTGTACCCACAGTGGAACGAGGATTATGGGATGTAGATTTCTGATCAATGGCAATGGCTGGTGATAGCCCCTCTATAAAATCAACATCTGGCTTATCCATAAGTTCAAGAAACTGTCTTGCATAGGAAGAAAGAGATTCCACATATCTTCTTTGACCCTCAGCATATATAGTATCTAAGGCAAGAGAGGACTTACCAGAACCTGAAAGACCAGTTATCACTGTTATCTTGCCTCTGGGAATCTTTACATCAATGTTCTTTAAATTATGGACTCTTGCTCCCTTTACAAAAATATAATCTTTTTCCATTGAAATGGCGCGCCCAGCGGGAGTCGAACCCACAACCTGCGGATCCGTAGTCCGCCGCTCTATCCAGTTGAGCTATGGGCGCAAAAATGGCGGAGAGAGCGGGATTCGAACCCGCGGAGGGGGAGTTGACCCCCTCACCTGCTTAGCAGGCAGGTGCCATCAGCCACTCGGCCATCTCTCCGCAAATTAAATTATACCATAGAAATTTTCCTTAAATTTACAAAATATACCATAGAAATTTTCCTTAAATTTACAAAAAGATTTTCTATTAGAGAAAAGACTTTATTATAGGAAGATAAATTGTTCCTTCTTTGCCACCAAATTTTTTAGTTTCACCCTTCACATAGAATATCCCACATATGACGCACAAACACGCATCTATGAAATCTCTGTTTGTTGTTGAAAACTCAAGTGGAAACTTTATAAATCTCTTCAATTCTTTAAACAAAACTTCTCTATCAGACCTCAATTTCCTTCCTCCTTTAAGATTTAAGAACTTAAACACACCATCTGGAAATGTCTCTATAATCTCTCCTTTATAAACTTTTAAAATTTCTTGGATAAGATTCTCCATATCGCTTAAAAAATTCAATGGAAGTGCTCTTATCCCCTCTTTTCTTAATTCAATCTCCGCATCTCTAAAATTTTTATCAGGATATGTTAGAGGGGCATCAATAACCACAAGCTGAATATCTCTTTCCTCTGAGAGGAACCTTACAAGTTCATTAAATCTTACTGTTAAACCAAGCTGAAACTTAGAATTTATAAATTTAGAATATTTATCAACAACACAGATACCAGATTTTCTTTTTATAGAAAGATCTATCCCAACTAAAAGCATTCTTTTCTCACAAATTTAAAAGAGGGGCAGTGACTGCCCCTCTTTATTTAGAATTCTAATCCTAAACCATTATGGGTAGAATGTGATTGTGACCTTCTGAAGGAGTGGATCCCAATCAACTTGAGCTCCAAATGCCTCTGCAATGAATCTAATTGGAACAACAGTTCTTCCTTGAGGTTCCACTGTGAATGGAGCAACCTCAAGAGCATATGGCTCACCATTCACATAGGCAATTTTGTTTCCAAGTTGCATATCTATAACAATGGTACTTCCATCACTCCTTGGTAGTTCAATGTGAATTCCTTCAGTCTCTGGATCCCAATCAACTGTAGCACCAAAGGTTTCTGCAATAAATCTTAGTGGCACCATTGTTCTTCCAGGTGGCATGACAAACGGTGCAATTTCGTAAATTACAGATGTGGTGACTCCATTCTTTGTTACTTTAATCACTGGAGAATCAATCACAAGCTCTATTATTATCTCCTCCTGATAGATCACAGTCTTCACTATTTTTGCTTCATTTCCTGCTCTATCCACTGCTTTAAATTCAAGGGTTATCTCTTTCTCTCCCTCTGGTATGGAAACCGTATAGGTGAATGTTCCATCTGCCTGAACAATTACAGGTTCATCATTTATGGTGAGTGTTGCAGTTGGTTCTGTTGTTCCAGAAACCTCAAACACCCTATCCTGAACCTTCTCTGGGACATTCACCTTGAGTATTGGAGGAATAGAATCAAGAGTTACTGACACTTTCTTTGTCTTGGAAAGTGCACCCTTCTCTGCTCTTATAATAAGCGTATTAAGACCCTCAAGGAGCGTAACCGTTATGGAGAAGTTTCCTTGGTTATCTACATCTGCCTCCTCATCATTTACATAGACAGTGGCTCCGGGATCTGTCTTTCCAGTTATTTCAATTTCAGGCGTGTTGACAAGTTTTGGAACTTCATCGACCACAAGAGTTAATGTCGGGACTTTATATGTCACATGTATCTCTTTCGTTCCAATATTTCCAAACTCATCCACAGCAACTACTCTTATCAGGTTTTCACCCTCGTTTAAGGTTATATTCACCATGAAGGAATTATCAGGTAGAAGCTCAACTCTCATACCATTCACATAGACAGCGGTAACTTCTGATTCATCGCTAACAGTTCCAAGAACAGTTATACTATTCTGTGTCAGTGTTGTTCCATCCTCTGGTTCAGTTATTGTTATCTCTGGTGGTTCAGTATCCTCTGTCTGTTCTTTTGTATAGAAAACATCATTGAATACATATTCTCTATCCTCCTTCTTCACTACAACATCATAACCACCAAGATACTGAGGTACAAAGTTTGTGAATATTACAACTCCATTATCATCTGTGTATCCCTTAAGATCATATATCGTGGCATCGTAGTTATAGGCAAAGGTAATTCCTACCTCTGCACCTGTCACAGGCTGTCCATGTGCATCAGTAACCGTTATCTTTATTCTGTTTGCTTTTCCAACTATAGCTTTGTCAAGTGGTTTTCCACTTGATGTAAATATTTCAACATCAACTTTTACAGATACAAGATCAAACTCATTTATAACAACATATGTTCCTGGAAGGGTAGAGGTGGTTGTGTAGTAGAGAATCACCTTTGGTGAATCTGGAAGTGTTGGATTGAGGTTATCTCTTGCATTTACAGTGAAGGTTGCACTTGAAACATTTGGAGTTTCCTGTTTTGTCATTATAGCAGACCTGAACCCAAATGGTTTACCAAATGAATCAAGTTTTCCATCCACTCCAATCTTTGCTACATAAAGTGGAGCATTTGTTATTGGATCTTTAAGTGTAACCGTTACCGTTTCATTTATCTCTGCAGAGAGTATATTATCTGAAGGTATTATTTCAGCAACAGGTTTTACAATAGGTATATCAAGCTCTCCCATAACATCTCTATTTGGTCCAACAGCAAATATTCTTGCATCTCCCTCTTCAAGGTAAGGTTCACCGAGGGTCAAGGTATAAGTTGTATCATGATTGTCTGTAAATGTGGAGCCCTTTGAATCAAGAGCAATTATTGATGAACCTTCAGGGATACCAGGAGCAGAAATAAGAAGTGTCTGAGAGAATCCAGCAGTTATCTTATTTCTCGATGGTGAACCATCTATAGAGAGAAGGGAAATCCCAAGGTTCATCTGAGGTTTTATTGGGAAGGCATAAGGAATGTATCCCATTATCTTTGATGTTGGAAGAGTTGGATTTCCTGAGTAAACTTTCACAAGCACATACCTTCCAATTTCAATTGGTGTTCTATCGTGTTCAGGATCTGCTGAATGGTTAAATCCAACATTCATCTGAGTATATACACCATTTGTTATATTCTGGTTAAGCGGATTAAGGTGAGAGGCATCAATTACAATGTTTGGAGATGAGGCTCCACTAATTGAGAACATATCATTTACAGGTGTTCCATCTTTGTTATAACCCCATATCTCAACCCATGCATTGTTCTGAGGTACATCTGATGTGTCTGTTACGCTTATACTTATGGAGCCACTACCTCCCTGAGAAATTTCTGCTGGATCAGTAGTAACACCAATCTTAAATCCATCTATGCTATCTGCAATTGGAAATACACTAAATGTTGCCTTTTCCGTTGTGACTCTTCCTCTCTCTTCATCTGTCCTGTTATCCACACCCCTCATGGGTAAAGTTAATGTAAGTGGGAGAGGGGTATACATTGTTGGTATAATTTTAACCTTTATCTCTCTATCTCCTCTTGAGATTTCTTCCATAAATACAGTTTCATCTGATGAAAGAGTCCAGTCCTCATCTGGATCAAACACTGTAAGACCTGGTGTTGGTGGTTCATAGAATCCAAAAACAAGGATATACTCCTCGCCAACCACTGGTGGGAACATCTTCCTATCAAGGTGAACAGTTGTTACATCAATGTATGCGTATGGATTGAATAGAGAGACAGATTGGATTGGAAGAGAAATTAATGCTGCACCTGAAACTTTAACTATCAAGGAACCTGTCTGAGAACCTGCGGCTGGAGGAACTGGTGTTCCAGAGATCAGGTATGTTCCCTTTGATAAAGGTTTTACCTGTGGATTCTGGAATGTCCATCCAGGTGGAAGTTCATAACTGAATTTATTTGCAAGATGGAGAGTTGTCTCATCTACAGGTTCACCTGTCCCATCTGTCACAAGAATTGTGAAGTGGCACAGTTTATTTGCATACAGAGTTGTTGGCTCAACAAGTAATTTTGCCTGATAATTTGGTGCTCCTATGGAGAACGGTTGGTATGGAACAGGTTTTCCAGCCTGATCATAGTATCTTCCATATTTATAATCACCTAAATCAGTTTTTTCATTCCCAACTCTTGTAAACAAGGCATAACTTCCAAGCTCATCAATTATTGCATATATCTTAAAGTAACCATTTGGTCCAAGTTTTACAGGTTGATAAGTTTGTGGTGGAAGACCTGCATGTGGAATTTCATTGATTGGACCATCGCTTATATACTTTCTCTCAAAACCGTTAACAGGATCAACCTTCCAGAGTTCAACATAAACATCATTATTTCCTGGTGTAAGACCTCCTGGAAGCTGGAGTGTTCCCTCAATCACCTGTGGTGTTGAAAGATCCACTGTAAGTGTTCCAAGATCAGTTGTAATTGTCTCCTGGTATTTAAGGTACACAAACATTGAAACCTTTGGAGATGTTTGAGCTTCAATTCTATATATTCCATCATACCTTGCACCATGATAACCAAGGGCATCAAACCATCCTGTACCAAGAGAGAAATTACCATTTAGATCAGTGGTTGCTGTTGAAACAGTTGTTGAGGCCCATGGTTCAAGATAGAAGTTTCCGAATTCATCAAATCTTCCAGGTCCTGAAAGAACAACTGTTGCAAAACTTATTGGATCAAGATTTCCATCTAAATCTGTATCTGATAGAGTTGTTAAAGTTCCCTGAAGAGTGTCTCCAATGGTTGCCATAAGAATTCCATCACATCCAGTTGAACCATTAACAGTAAGTAGTGGTGTCGCTCTGAAGGAGAATTGTTCATAATCTTCAAGCCACCACTTTGTTGACGGATACGAAGGTATAACTTCTCCTCTTACGGTAACTGTAGCAGTATCTCCCACATTTAATCCAAGTTCCTGAGCAGAGATATAAACAGGAACATTGATCCATTGACCTGGTGTTGAAACAGAAGGAGTTTTATCAATAATCTTTGCATAACCACCCGATGTGGTTATGGTGATTCTCAATTTATCTCCCAGTTGATCAACATACCACCTTACATTGACACTGAAGCCAGAACCACAAATCTTAAACGAAGATTTTACAACATCAACAAGAGCGTTAACTCTTACAAAGCCAGAGGTTATAGCCCAGTCTGGTGGAGAAATTGGAGGAACTGTTGAAGATATGTCACCACAACAAGTTGTATGAATTGTTGCGACAACATAACCAGATGGATGTGTATCAGACTGCGCAGTGAACAAACCTGTATCTGGATCTATTGTTCCAATTGGATACATTGGATCATTATTAACAATACTCCATACTGGAGGAGGAGTTATAACTGTATGATAAAGTGCATCCTCAGTTCTTGCACTAAATTGCTGTCTCTCTCCAGAAATAAGACTTATACTTTCTGGGGAGACCCATACCTTTATCCCCATAGTAACCTGTGCAAATACAGGATTTTCATTGTAAACTATAGATAAACCACCACATTCATTTCCAGGACAACCATCGTTATAGGTAAAGGAAGCCCAAATGTTGTATGTTCCACCACCACATGAAGGAGAGGAGAATTTGCCATTTGAATCTATTGATGCACCGGGATCATCGAAATCTGAAAGTCTTACGTCGTCTATCGTTACATCTCCACTCCCATCAACATCAATATAGAGTGGTTCACCAGAATCCCAAGAACCTGAACTATTGAGATCTATATAATAAATAGGAGTTGAGGTAAATGGTGTCAATTTAGTTGGTGGAGTTGTTAAATCAGAATCGCCAGAAGCAACTACACTTCCTGGGTAGTATGTATCAATCCAGGAAAGTCTTACATCATTTATAGAAACTGTCTTTGAACTATCCACATCTCTATATATAGGTTCTCCTTTATCATAAAGACCATTCTTATTGAGGTCAACAAAGAGTTCGTCAGAGGCAAAGGAGACTAAATTAATGGAATCTCCTGGGGTATCTCCTGCAAGTTGTAAATCTTTATCCAGACCCTTAACTTTTGTACCTGAAGGATATTCTATCCAATCATTGATTGATGTATCAAAAATTTTAACATCACTTACTCTTACATCTCCTGCAGATATATCTCCTGAACCATCCATATCTTTATATATATACTCTTGAAGTTCAACAAAATTATTATCTCCAGCAAGGGGAGCAGTATCTGTTCCCGGAGTGAATTTGTGGTCTCCATCCAAATCTGTCCACTCTATTCCTTCACCTGTTGGAGTATAGATACCATCAGAATTAAGATTCTCTGCATGAAGTGGTTCAAAAGATACAAGAGCAATACCCACATCTCCGTCTCCAGTTTCTACTGTTCCAGGAGAGAGACCACATGCGCATGAGGTGAGTCTTACATCTCCCACTGTTACAGTATTACTTCCATCCACATCGTCATATAGATACTCTCCATAATCATAGGTTCCATTACCATTGAGATCAACAAACTTTATGGAGGTAAATCCAGCATTAGTTAAAGCTTTACCAACATCCTTATCTCCAACCTGTGAACCTGCAGGGAATACATTTTTCTTTTCAACCTTCACATCTGTAAGTCTTATATCTCCTTCATCTACAACATTATTTGCACTTCTATAAACAGCCTCTCCCGGATCATAAACTATTGGAATTGATGATGTGTCTTCTGTATGCTTCTCATCAGGTTTAAAATCAATGAGCGTCTTTCCTAAATCCACATCGCATGTTGGACACATTGAACCAACAATGGAGCCTGCTACATAAGTTATTGTTCCAATCTTCACAAGGGAAAGTCTCACATCTCCAACAGATACCGCACCATTGCCATCCATATCTTTGTAAATCCATTCACCGGGATCATATTTTCCATTTATCTCTACATTCTCAGTGTGTCTCTCTAAACCAAAGGCAAAACTGAATAACTTTTTGCCTTTATCAGGGGAATGGTCAACCGATGTATTTCTTGGATAGCCAACATGCCATTTAACATGCTCATCAGCATAAGGAATTGGATTGTTATTTTTATCAACAATAGTTGCATGGTAACTGTAATCTGTGCACGGGGCAATCCATAAAATCTGAGGAGAGACAATAACCTTCGGTGGACCATCAAAGACGACAACTGTAGCAGTTTGGCTTCTTGTTATTCCGCCAATAGTTATAGTTCCAGTTATAGTATATTGTTGAGGTGCTTCTGGAGAAGACCATGTTGGAGAAGTGTAAAATCCATTCTTATCAATTACTCCTCCATTCATTGAAACAGACCAGTTCATAACAAAAGGAGTTGACATTCTTAAATCTCCACTGTCAACTATTCCGTTATCCTTAAAGTCAAGATAGAAGGCAATAGGCTCATCATCATCCCAAACAACATTGTTATTAGTGTCAAAGAATCTATATATAACTGGATAATACTGATCTGTGCCATCTGGAGGTGGAATAGGTATGTCCTTGAGCTCAAAGAATTTAGTAGGCTCAGTATATGGATTAAAAGGTCTTGCATCAAAATCTGGATTTATTCCATCATCCTTAACAGATGTTCCTGCTTCATAATGATAGAACTTCCCATCTTTAGTCCAGATACTGACAGGTGTCATTCTTATATCACATGCACTCACAGTCCTTGAATTATCAAGGTCAAGGTAGAGAAAATCACATGGGTCAAACATATCGTTTGAATTTGTATCGTAATATCTTAGAGATGGGGTAAAGATTCTTGATTCACCATTCTCTATGTACTTATCATCATCTGTATCATCATAAATTCTTTCTCCTGGTGTATAATCACCAGAGTTGTCTGCATCAAAGTATCTAAAATGTAATCCCGGTCCTTTCAAATCATTTAGATCAAGTCCTGTATCTGTATCTTCGTTTCTTACAAGGCTTCCTGCCTTATAAAATCTTCCACCAAAAGCAACATTGGAAAGTCTCACATCATTTAAACTTACTTTATCATCTCCGTCCATATCCTTATAAATCCAATCTGCAGGTGAATAAGCTCCACTTCCATCCACATCGACGTACATTTCAGTAGGTGAAAAATCTGAAAGTTGAACACCTGTCTCTGCTCCATCATAAATTCCGTTTCCATTGGTATCCACAAAGTTTATATCTTCATCAAAGGTTCTAACTGTTGTTCCGTTTTGAGGGTTGGGGAATGTATATAAATACTCAAGAGGTCTTCCAAGATCTGTATCTCCTAATTTAACCACAGTTCCTGGTGTAGCTCCAAATGGGAAGGCTCCAGTTATTCTTATATCTCCTCTTGTTACTGTCTTGGAATTATCTGAGTCGTAATATATACAATCCATGCAATCGTAATGGCCATTTCCATTGGAATCACAGTAGCGGAAATTGGCATCGACGCCTGTCTCTATCGGGCTTTTCTCGGTAGAAATCTTTCTCTCAAAATCATCACTGTAAATTATATTTCCATTTAAATCTTTAATGACGAAATCATCAAAATATGTTTTCCTTGCTGTAGCATTACCACCATACTGCCATAAACCAAATATACCTGAATCAAAATCTGGATCTGCTGCTTCAATTTTTGGAGTTGTTGGTTCAGGATCTCCATCTTTCCAGAAATATATTTTGAAGTTATTACCATTTGCGATTATTTTTAAATGATACCATGTGTCTGCCGCTATTGTGACTGAATCTGTTCCTCCTGGGATCAGAATCTCTCCGCCATCCTTGATTTTTCTAAGTCTTAAATTATCATTCCATAAATCAACAAAATATCCATTTGCATTTGAATTATGTCTTC
>JAGGSY010000169.1 GCA_021158845.1 Caldisericia bacterium | reverse complement strand
CAGAAATGTCAAGTGGTGGTTGACAAAATTGTAATAAAAATGTCAACAGGTAGTGGACATATTGATAAATTTCATTTACTTTGTATAATAAAGTATAATGAGATACAAAGTTAATGAACTGGACAATGTGATTCATGAAAGGAGTAGACTTCTAATTCTAACTCTTCTTTTAAAGGAGGGGAAGTTGAGTTTTTCAGAACTTAAGGAGAGGTTAAACTTAACTGATGGAAATCTTATATCTCATCTTCGTATTCTTGAAGATAATGAACTTATCAATGTTGAGAAGAAATTTGTAAAGAGAAAACCAAAAACATTTTACTCTCTATCAGAGAAAGGAAGGAAGAAATTTATGGATTACCTTGAGAAAATTAAGGATTCTTTTAATTGATATATTCAATGAGGAGGTTTCTGATGAAGAATAAGGAAGAGATTAAAAAGATCATGGAGACTATAGATGTATTGAAGATTCTGCTTATGGAGGGAGAAAGGGAAAGAGGAATTTTTGGTAAAGGGATGTTCTATTGGGGAATTATAAATGGTTTTATCTTTTTGTATTACTATTTAAAGTCAAACATCTTTGGAGAACTTTTCTGGTTCTATCTTCTATATATAGGGTTTTTTGTATCAACCGTGGAGGCAATGGGTCTACTAAGAGGAATCTTATATTGGGGGAGTTCTTTGATAATTTTAATGCTTCTATTTAATCTTACGAAGAATTGGTTGCTCTTTATAACTCTTTTACTCGTTTCTGCCTTTTTTGGCTATTACTATGCAGTTATTCTTCACTCAAAGAAGAGAGGGAAAGAGAGGGCAGCCCTTTTTAAACTTCCACTGGGCAATAAAATTGCAATTTTCTGGCTTGTAATGATGTGTGGTGTCGGACTACTTGTTGGGGTATTTGAAGCAAAGTTGGGAGCATCTTTAGTTAATTTTGATTACAATTTCCTCTTTGTTGTTCTCTTGGGTTTTGGTATAAGTGTTGGTTTGTTTGTCTCTGGATTAATAGATAAAGGATTCCTCATTATTGGTGTTATATCCACGTTTGGAATTCCTGTATTATCCCTTATTAATGTTAATCTCGGATATGTAATGGCTTCAGGTGTGTCCTTCATCTCGTCTATTTATGGAGGTTATCTGTATTTAAAGAGCGGTAAAGGGAGGTCATATCCCTGATCTCCCTAATTTTATCTTTTAGAAGGACTTTAAAGGAGGTTGAATAAAATGGCAGTTATTGAGGTTGATGGGCTTAAAAAGTTTTATGGAGAGGTTAAGGCAGTTGATGGTGTAAGTTTTGAGGTCTTTGAGGGAGAGATATTTGGAATGGTTGGTCCAAATGGAGCAGGAAAGACAACAACAATTGAGTGTATTGAGGGGTTGAGGAAACCAGATGCTGGAAATATAGTAGTTCTTGGGCTGAATCCGTATAAGGAGAGGGAGAAGTTATACAAAAGGATTGGTGTGCAACTTCAGGAGACAAATTATGATCCAAGAGTCAAGGTTTGGGAGATATGTGAACTCTTTTCCTCATTTTATAAAAATCCCATTCCCTACAACTCCCTTCTTGAGAGATTTAATTTACTAAAAAAGAGAAATTCATTTGTTTCAAAGTTATCTGGAGGGCAGAGACAGAAACTTTCCATTATCCTCGCTTTAATTCCAGATCCAGAGATAGTTTTCCTTGATGAGCTTACAACAGGTCTTGATCCAAAGGCAAGAAGAGATATGTGGGAGTTTGTTAAAAACTTCAAAGAGGAGGGAAGAACAGTTTTCTTAACCACACATTACATGGAGGAGGCGGAGTATCTTTGTGATAGAGTGTTGATAATGGATGGCGGAAGGATAGTTGCCCTGGATACACCAGAGAATCTAATCAAGAATAGTGGTATTGAAAACAGGATAATATTTGAGGGAGATGGTGTGAATATTGAAAAGTTAAAAGAGGTAAAAGGAGTGATTGATGTGAAGAAGATAGAGAGAAAAATTATAGTTTATGGTAGAGGAGAAAATTTTGTTCAGAGTGTAATCTCTTTTCTGAACAAGGAGGGAGTTTCCTATAATAATCTTAATATCAAGAATCCGAATCTTGAGGATGTGTTTCTTAAGTTAACTGGGCATGAGTTTGAGGAGGGGAAAGATGAAGGCAGTATTTGAACTAACGAAGATTCAATTTAAGGTGACATTAAGAAATTTCATGGTTACATTCTTTTCCATCGTTTTTCCAACACTTATGCTTCTTATGTTTGGGGGTATATATGGAAACAAACCAACCCCATTCTTTGGTGGTTATGGGACTATTGATGTCATGCTTCCTTCCTATATTGGAATAACCATTGCAGTTACAGGTTTTATGAATCTTCCCTTAACAATTTCAGAGTACAGAGAAAGGAAGATCCTAAAGAGATTAAGAGCAACACCTATAAAGACCTATTACATAATCATTTCACAGATTATTTCAAATTTTATTATGGTGCTCTTTGGTCTCCTTGTTTTAGTAATTGTTGGAAAGATTGTTTTTAATGTGCACTATCTTGCAAATGGCCCATCCTTCATACTGTTCCTTCTCCTCTCCATATTCAGTATGTTCTCTATTGGATTTCTTATTGCAAGTGTAGCAAAGAATGCAAGTTCCGCCACCGCCATCGCAAATCTTGTATATTTTCCCATGTTATTTCTAACAGGTGCAACAATACCAATTGAGACATTTCCAAAGTTTATGGTTAAAATATCAAAATTTCTCCCATTAACCTATGTGGTTCATCTGTTAAAGAATACATGGCTTGGAACAGGTGCTTCTGTAAGAACAGACATCATTGTCCTTCTCTCTGTGATGATAGTTTCCTTTATAGTATCTCTTATAACATTT
>JAGGSY010000168.1 GCA_021158845.1 Caldisericia bacterium | reverse complement strand
ACTATAAACAGGCTCTATCACTACATTCCCTTTCTTATCAATGTATCCCCATTTACCGTTGATTTTAACTGCTGCCAGTCCTTCACTGAAACGCCTCGCATCCTCATAAACAGGCTGAATAACGATATTCTTGTTTCTGTCACAGAATCCCCATTTATTCCCCTTTCTGTATGGAATAAGAACTGTGGCATTTTCTTTTTTATTAGAAACAATATTTGGCTTAATATACTTAAAAAATATAAACCCAAAGGAAACAGCAATAACAACGAGGATTAATGGAAGAATAACTCTTAATAGTTTTTTTGAAGCACTTTTAGAATATTTTACTCTACTAATCCTATATCCACAGTACGAGCAGAATTCAGCCCCATCTGATATTTCTTTACCACAGTTTGGACAATAGATTTTTAGCCTCCTCTTTGCTTAGCCTCCTCTTTGCCGAAGTTGAAGGCAAGTTTATTCACTTTCAGTGCATCACCCTTGAAACTTTCCTCCATTACCTTAACAAGTGTATCTTCCTTTAATGGAAAGATGGGAAGGGTGGATACAGCGCCAAGCATAACCATATTTAATGATATAAGACTCCCAGCTTTTTTACTTAATTCAACTCCGTTAAAGACCACTACATTTTTTGATACCCTTTTTATATTCTCTATAAGTTTATCAACATCTGGATACGAGGATATTCCAAGGGAAACTGTAAATGGGACAACCTTTTCTGTGTTTATAACAAACCAGGTTTTACCTCCAGTTTTACCAATTACCCTAAAGGCTTCAGAGGGTTCAAGGGCGATTATTAAATCAGCGTCTCCTTCCTCCACAAGAGGACTATTTACATCACCAATTCTCATTTCAGAGATGACAACTCCACCTCTCTGAGCCATCCCATGAACTTCACTCATAACAACATTTTTTCCTTCAAATAAAGCAGATTCTCCAATTATCTTGGAGAGTTTAAGTATTCCCTGTCCACCAACACCTGAAATTACAATATTAAATGCATCTCTCATTTTCTCACCTCAATTGCATTGAATGGACACACATCGGCACACACTCCACAGCCATCACAGAGAACTTCATCTATCTTTACCTTTCCATCTTCATCAATAAATATTGCAGGACAAGCAAACTGATCTACGCAGATTCTACATTGTGTGCATTTATCCTGATTTATCTCATATGTTATCCACTTCCCCTCTTTCCTCATCCTTGCATCTCTTAGGAGTGAACACTCCCTTCTTGCCACAATGACAGATACACCCTCATGTTTCAATGCCTCATCAAACACCTTTTGTGTCTCCTTTAGATTGTATGGGTCAACAACCTTTACAAAATCAATACCTATCCCTTTTGCTATCTCCTCTATGCTCACCTTTGGTGCCTTCCTGCCCAATCCATCCACAGGGATTCCTGGGTGTGGCTGATGACCTGTCATTGCAGTTGTCTGGTTGTCAAGAACAAAGAGAACGAAGTGATTTTTGTTGTGCTGTGCGTTTATAAGTGCTGGAATTCCTGCATGGAAGAATGTTGAATCACCAATAAATGCAACAACAGGTTGATCTGTTGCTTTTGAAAATCCATTTGCAAGTCCTACACTTGCTCCCATGGATAGAATCATATCTGCAGTATTGAATGGTGGCTGAATTCCAAGGGTGTAGCATCCAATATCTGATGGGAAGATGGTGTCCTTTTTATGATACTTTCTTAAAACCTTATTAACTGAGAAGTAGGTTGCTCTGTGTGGACAACCTGGACAGAGGACAGGTGGGCGGGATGGAAGTGGAATATCCTCAACTTGAGGGGATTTCTTATCATCTTCAATATTTAAATGTTTAAACAGGAATTTTCTTACCCTATCTGGGTTGTATTCGTATAGTGGTGTAAAAATATCTCCATCCTTACCTATTATCTTTGTTTTAATTCCATACTTCTCCTTTATCAAGATAATGTCATTCTCCATCAATGGTTCAAGTTCCTCCACAACAAACACAACATCATAGTTCTTTATAAAGTCTTTAATCAAATTCTCTGGCAATGGGTGTGAAAAGCCAATACTTAAAATATCAATGGGAAGGTTGTATTTTCTTACCACATCTATCAAGTAGTTTGATGCAGCAGAGGACGTTATTGCCCCAAATTTTCCATTTTCAGATTTTAGAACAAAGTTAAATGGAGATTTTTCGCTTTCCTCTCTTATACCTTTTTGTTTTTCAATAAGTTCCTTATGAAGTCTTCTTGCATTCTGTGGAACTGGGACAAACTGACCTGGATTTTTTTCAAAGTATCCTTTATCCCTCTTTTTATCAATGGGTCCAAACTCAACAATCCCTCTCATGTGAGATATCCTTGTTGTTGTTCTAATCATCACAGGAATCTTGTGTTTCTCAGAGATTTCAAATGCATATTTTACCATTCTTCTTATCTCATCTGGGTTTCTTGGTTCAAGGAGTGGAATTTTTGAAAATCTTGCATATGTCCTATTATCCTGCTCATTCTGTGATGAATACATTGAAGGGTCATCTGCAGAAAGGACAATGAATCCTCCCCTAACACCTGTGTAAGCTGTGCTCATAAAGGAGTCTGCTGCCACATTAAGTCCCACATGTTTCATAAATACGATGCTTCTTAGACCACTAACACTTGCGGCATGTGCAACCTCCAGTGCAACCTTTTCATTTGTGGAGAATTCAAAGTAGATTCCAGCCTCCCTTGCTACTTTGAAGAGTGTGTTTCCTATCTCTGAAGATGGAGTCCCAGGGTATGTTGCTGCAATCCTTCCTCCTCCCTCAATAAACCCTCTTACAACCGCCTCATTCCCAAGAAGAAACATTTTCTTACCCGGTTTGTCAAGAATTATTTCTTCAATTCCCATCTTATCCTCCTTTTCTCTTTAAAACCAAAAGAATTATACCACTACAATAGGTAATATATCAATTTTGTTAATTTTTGTTGTCTATAAGTGGTAAAATAGAAAGATGAGGAAAATAAAAATTTTATTATTTGTTGTTCTTCTTCTCCTGTTGGGAAACATGCCTGCACCCTTCAGCATCGGTTCGTTCTCAACTTTGCCTATACCTGTTTCTAAGGTTCCACTGAAGATGGAGAGAGAGGAGGTTACACTTAAACTCTCATCGCAGGAGGTGAAGGGGAGTGTTATTTATGATATTTTAAATCCATACAAAGAGATAGAGGTTGGGTTTGTCTTTCCACTTCTTGGTGAAGGGATGTATTACTCAAAGAAAGATCTCCATATCTATTTTAATAATAAACCCATAGATTCAGAATTGATGACACTATCGCAGTTGAGAGAAGCTCTTGGAGATAAGTTCACCAAGTTTGAGAGGACAATTTCTCCTTCGGATAGAGTTTTTATTGATCCTTTAAAGGATACTCCCTATAAGTCAAAGTATTTAGATCTATACAATCTCTCAGAGGAGAGATACTCCTTCTTTTTCTTTAAAATCCACTTTAAGGAGAATGAGGAGGGTATTTTAAGGGTAGAATTTAAGGATTTCCCAGGATTTGATAGAAAATTATATCCCAAGGAGATATATCATTACTATTATATAGTAAATGTTAAAGATTACTACAATGAGTTTAAAAATATAACCATAAATATAATTTATCCAAAAGATTATGTGGTTTCCACCCGTCCAGATGGAGGGGAGGAAAGTATGGATGGTTTTAAGAAAAGGAGCATATTTATAGAGGATCCAGAGAAGAACCTCTCCATCTCCTATATGGAAGATAGACTCTCCTCTTTGAGCATATATTTATACAGGAAATTTCCTTTTCTATACAGTTCCTACTTCTGGTTTTTCCTGTTCATCATACTATTCTTTGCTGCAATTATTACTACTATCTCTTTATTGTGGTTAAAATTATTAAAAAACAGAAAATAAAAAGCCCCCAAGGAGGTGGGGAGAAACGGGGGCTTTTAACGGAGTATCTTTTTAATTTTACACCTTTTTAAAGATAAGTGATGTATTTACACCACCAAAACCAAAGGAGTTGGAAAGAGCATATCTTATATTCTTTTCTCTCCCAACATTTGGAACATAGTCAAGATCACAATCTGGGTCCTTCTCCTCATAGTTTATTGTTGGATGAATGAACCCTTCCTTAATCATAAGGAGAGTTGCTACTGCTTCTGCTGCCCCTGCTGCTCCAAGAAGGTGTCCTATCATTGATTTTGTTGAAGATACAGGGATGCTGTAAGCTCTATCACCAAAAACAGCTTTTATTGCCTCTGTTTCAATCTTGTCATTAAGGGGAGTTGATGTTCCATGGGCATTTATGTAATCCACCTCATCTATTGGAACATTCCCCTTTTTAAGAGCAAACTCCATAACCTTTTTCCTTGCATCTCCATCTGGTTCTGGTGCAGTTACATGATAGGCATCATCTGTTTGAGCAAAGGATACAACCTCTCCATATATCTTTGCTCCCCTCTTTTTTGCATGTTCGTACTCCTCAAGAACCAAAATTCCTGCACCTTCACCCATAACAAATCCATCTCTGTTTTTGTCAAATGGACGGGAAGCTTTTTCTGGTTCATCGTTTCTTGTGGATAATGCCCTTGCTGCTGCAAAACCTGCAACTCCTATTGGAGTTATGGCAGCTTCACTTCCTCCAGCAAAGATAACATCTGCATCTCCTCTCTTTATTACCTCCATTGCCTCGCCTATTGCAGTTGCTCCAGACGCACATGCAGTAACAGGACATGATGCATATCCTTTAAGTCCAAGTTTCATTGATACCCATGCAGTTGCCATGTTTGGTATCATCTTTGCAGTTAAAAATGGAGATACCCTTGAGGGACCTTTAGCAACCATCTTTCTTATCTCTTCTTCAAGGGTTATAATTCCACCAATTCCAGAGGCAACGATTGTTCCAATTCTGTATGGGTCTTCCTTGTCTATTTCAAGTCCTGAATCTTTATATGCAAGTAGGCTTGCTGCAATGGCGAATTGAGCAAATCTATCAATTCTTCTTATTTCTCCCACTTTAAACTCTGGTGCAAACTTCCTCAAATCAAAATCCTTGACCTCTCCTGCAATTTGGGATGAAATTTCTGATGGGTCAAAAGCTTCTATCCTTCTTACCCCAGAAACCCCTTTAAATAGATTCTCTTTGTATTCTTCAAGTGTCATCCCGATGGGACTGATAATCCCCATCCCTGTAACAACAACTCTTCTCTCCATTTATTTCACCTTCTCCATTATATAATCAATGGCAGATTTTACCGTTGTAAGTTTTCCGATATCCTCATCAGGCACACTAATATCAAACTCCTCCTCTATTCCAGCCACTACATCCATTATCCCAAGAGAATCAAGCCCAAGATCATCAATAAACTTGTCCTCTTCCTTAAACTCGTTGATTCCTGTTCTCTCCTCAAAAATTGTCTTAAATTTCTCTAAAACCTCTTCTCTCTTCATACTTACCTCCTTTTAAATTTGAAATCCAAGAGATAAACCACCATCAATTAAAAAGACCTGACCGGTCATATAACTTGATTCATCTGAGGCAAGAAATGTTACAAGGTGTGAAACCTCCTTGGGTTTTCCAAACCTTCCAAGTGGGATATTTTTTAGTATTTTCTCCTTTATCTCATCTGGAAGCCCATCTGTCATGTCTGTTTCAATAAAACCTGGAGCTATAACATTTACCCTTATGTTTCTTGATGCAACCTCCTTTGCAAGGGATTTTGAGAATCCAATAATGCCAGCTTTACTTGCAGAGTAGTTTGTTTGCCCCTTGTTGCCAAAGATACCAACGATAGAGGAGATGTTTATTATAGAGCCACTCCTTCTTCTAAGCATGTAGGGGATGACCTCCTTTGTCATAAGGAATGTTCCAATGAGATTAACATCAATAACTTCTCTAAAGTCATTTTCTGTAAGTCTTATCACTAAATTGTCCTTTGTTATACCCGCATTGTTTACAAGGACATCTATCCTCCCAAACTCTTTTATAAAGTCTCTAACCATACCCTGAACATCCCTTCTTCTTGATACATCACCCTTTAAAAGTAAAACCTTTCTGTTAAACCTCTCCTCTATCTCTCTTTTTAATTGTTCTGCCTCTTTCTTACTTTTTCTAAAATTTATGCCAATGTCAAATCCTTTTTCTGATAGTGAAAGAGATATATCTCTTCCAATACCCCTTGCCCCGCCTGTTATTAGTGCTGTTTTAGACTCTCTCATATCTCTCTTCACTTATCATACTCTCTACATTTTTAAACTCTAAACCTGGAAAATCCCTTTTACCCATGTTTGTAAGTGTTTTTCCAGGACCTACCTCAATAAATTCATCTACTCCAAGCTCATTCAATTTTTCAACTGTCTGGAGCCATCTTACAGGTTTTGTTATCTGCGAAATTAAAACTTCCCTTATTTTTTCCTCATCCTCTATTGGTTCTGCCATAACACTTGAAACATAGGTGATGGATGGTTTTCTAAATTTAACTCTATTTAGAAAACTTGAAAATTCTTCCTCCGCTTTTTTCATAAGGGGAGAGTGGAAAGGAAGAGATGTCTTTAAAGGTATAAACCTACCTTTCCTTTCTTTAACAGCTTTTGCAATTTCCTTAAGTATTCTCTCCTCACCAGAAACCACAATCTGTGATTTTGAGTTGTATCCTGATATTGCCACCACACCTTCTTTACTGAATTTCTCAACCAACTCCTTTACCTCTTCAACTGGAATTCTAACTATTGCAGCTTGGCCTCCCTTTATCTTTCCATAGAACTTCTTCATTGTTCTTGCCCTCTCTCTCACAAGAATTAGAGCTTCTTCAAATAATAATACACCTGCAGAGAGAAGAGCGCTGTACTCACCCAATGAATGACCTGCAACAAAATTAGGTCTTACATTGTTTTTTTCAAGGTACTTAAACCAGAGGAAACTTGTGGATAGAACAGAAACCTGAGTGTTCTCTGTATCCTTCAACTCCTCTTCAGGAGCATCCAATAGAAGATAGGATATATCCATACCTATCATACTCTCAGCCTCTTTTATGTACTCCCTACCTTCAGGAAAAATGGATAAAATTTTAGCTCCCATTCCAGAGTATTGTGAACCCTGTCCTGGAAAAATAAATGCTCTCATAACTACCTCCTTAACTCCTTTTCTTTTTTAATAGCAGCAATTATATCCCCCTCTCCAGCAATTTCTCCTTTTACTCTTGCAACCCCATGAATTTTTGCTATATTTCTCCTCTTCCATACAACATTTACCTCCAGTTCAAGGGTGTCTCCGGGAAAGACAGGTTTTTTAAAGGAAAATCTTTCGATCTTACCAAGTATTGGAAGTTCCTCTCCCTCCATAAGACATATGGCTCCAAGCTGTGCTATGGATTCTACAGTTAAAACTCCTGGCATTATTGGATAGTCTGGGAAATGACCTTTAAACCATGGTTCATCCATTCTTACCCTTTTAACACCCTTTGCCATCTCCCCCTTCTCTATGAATGTAACTTCATCTACAAGAAGAAATGGATCTCTATGGGGAATTATCTTTTTAATTTCCTCCTTTTTCATCTCTTCCTCCATATAATTAGTGTTATAAGAATGGAAATTCCTGCAATGATCATGAAGGGAAGAATACTCCCTTTTCTTTCCCTTCTTTTTTCAATTATCTTTGAAAGCACAGTTCCTGAAATTGATGGAACCTCTGGTAGTTCAAGTCTCCTTAAATCATTTCTTATGACCCTATACTCCTCCATCTTCTTCCTCCAGAATCCTTTTAAGTAGATTCCTTGCTCTAAAGATTCTCACCTTTACAAGACTCATTGGTATATTCAGTATCTCCTTTATTTCTTTGTAAGAAAGCCCCTCTATATCTCTTAATATTATTATCTCCCTCATCTTTTCTGGGAGTTTATTTAAAGCTCTCTTTACCCTCTCCTCCCTCTCCTTTTTAATTACATATGAATCCAGAGAGAGGGTTTCTTCCCTTTGCCTTTCCATAAGCTCTTTTTCTCTTCTCATCTTCTTTATTCTTTTAAAGCATAGGTTTCTTGCAATTCGCCTTAACCAGAATTTAAAGTCTTCCTCTCTTCTCAATGTCTTTATGTTTGTGTATGCCTTAAGGAATGTTTCCTGTGTCATATCAAGAGCTTCCTCCCTATCACCAATGAGAAAGTAGGAGTATTCAAATATCTCCCTTTCATACTTTTCCACAAGTATTGCAAAGGCACTGACCTCTCCTTTTTTAACTCTTCCAACAAGTTCTTTGTCATCCATTACAATAGACCCTTTAAAAATTATTTTGTTACTAAACTAATATTATATTCTTATGAATATATAGTAAAATTAAAAAACATGAGAGAAAACTTAAAGATATTCAAAACTCTAAACACAGTTTATTCTCAGCTCATAAAACTTGAAGATACGGGTATTGTAGAATCAAAAGAGTAAAAGGAAATATTAAAACTAATTTTGGAGGTGAAAGATGTTTAAAAAACTTAGATGCCGTTGTGAAATTGTGAAGAATTTCAGTCCATCATGGTTTGCATCTGTTATGGGAACTGGAATTGTTGCCATAACAAGTCGCTTTTATTCAACATACATCCCTTTTCTTAAAGGATTCTCTGTTTTTCTACTCTACTTCAATATTCTCCTCTTCTTTATCCTTCTTGTTCCATGGATTCTTCGCTGGTTTATGTTCAAAAAGAATGCCCTTGTTGATCTTGAGCATCCAGTTTTGTCCAACTTCTATCCAACAATATCCATAGCTCTCCTGGTTCTCTCTTCAGATTTTATCCTTATAGGAAAAAATATATCTATGGCAAGAATTCTCTGGATTATTGGAGCCATCTTTACAATATTTTTCTCAATACTTGTTCCATTTATAATGTTTAAATCAGAAAGTGTGAAGCTTGATCACATCAATCCTGGATGGTTTATCCCTCCTGTTGGATTGATAGTTATCCCCATTGCAGGAAGTATCCTTATAAACTCATTTCAGGGTGTAGCCAGAGAACTTGTAATTTTTATAAACTATTTCAGCTTTGGTTCTGGCTTCTTCATATATGTTGCTCTCCTTGCAGTATGTATGTATAGATTTATTCTTCACCATCCTCTTCCAAATGTTCTTGCACCTACAATATGGATAAATCTTGGTCCCATCGGAGCAGGTACCCTTGCCTTTGTCAATCTCATCAAGAATTCGCCATTTATACAGAATAAGGCTACAATCCTTTCACTATCAACGATTTTCTGGGGTTTTGGAATCTGGTGGGTCCTTATGGCAATAACCATGACTATCTATTATATAAGAAAGGTGAAGTTGCCCTATGCACTTACATGGTGGGCATTTATATTCCCTCTGGGAGCATATACTGGAGCAACCCATGTTGTATCAATGTTGACTGGCATTAAGATTATTGATCATATTGGATTCACCCTCTATCTTTTACTTCTGTTTATGTGGACAATAACTTTAATTACTACAGCTATAAAGACCTATGAAGGGACAACATTTTTAAGATAATTTAATCAATGATTTTTATTATTATCTCTCCTTTTCTTTTATAATTTCAGCTACAACGCTTATTGCTATCTCCTCTGGAGTTCTTGCCTTTATTGGAACTCCCAAGGGTGCATGAATGGCATTAATTCTTTCTTCTGAAATTCCATCCTTTCTAAGCCATCCCTTTATTTTTTCAGTCTTTGCTTTGCTTGCTATCATTCCAATAAAGTATGGTATTTTATCCCTCTTTAATATCTCCCTCAAAATTTTGTAATCCATTTCATGAGATCTTGTAACTAAAATTACAAAATCTCTTCCTTTAATTTCAAAGGAGGATGCAAAATGTATCGGGTCTTCTTTTATAACTTCTGCCTTTGGAAACCTCTCCTTTGTTGCAAATTCCTCCCTATCTTCAACAACTATGAGATTAAAGGGCAGTAGGGATAATACCTTGTATATGGCAAGCCCCACATGACCACCACCAAATATTATTACTCTATCCATAATACCTATAACATCCACAAATGCCACCACATTTCCCCCACAACTCATCCCTATATCCTTTAGTTGAGTTTTATATAAAATTCTTTTTTGAGATTCAATTGCCTTTACCGCCTTTTTAATTAAAATATGTTCCAAACTTCCTCCACCAACAGTTCCAATGGATTCACCGTCCCTTGTAACAAGCATTTTAAATCCCGGTTTTCCCGGTGCAGAACCCTCTGCCTCAATTATTGTTACAATGGAGAAAACTTCACCCTTTTTAAGGAGTTCATTTGCCTTTTCAAATATTTCCTTATCATGCATTGTGTCTCTCCTTTTCCCTTAAATAATCATCATATGTATCCATATCTCTTACAACATCAGGGTCTTCTGTTTCAAGGTCAAGAACCATGTTTTTATTTCTTTCATCATAGATTATTTTTCTTAATCCCTCTTTTCTTGGAGAGAGGGAGAGGATTTTTTCTTTAAGAGAGAGGCTTACAAAGGTTGGATGCCCTCTCTCGCCTTTAAAACATGCAACAATTATTGGATAGTCTCCCATCTTTGCCCTTTCAACTACCTTCTCCACAGTCTCTTTCTTTACAAAGGGTTGATCCCCAAGAAAGAGGAGAAAACCATAGAAATCATCTGGAATTCTTTTTACTGCTTCCTGAATTGATGAAAGCATCCCCTCCTTATATCTATTATTTATAACCACCTCGGTTTTCTCTGAAAGGTGTTTTTTAATTCCCGAAAATACCTCTTCGTGTTTGTATCCAAGAACTATGTAAATTTTTTCAAGGGATGTCTCTTTAAGTGTGTCAATTATTGTTCCAAGAACTGTGGAGTTTTTCCATGGAAGAAGTTGCTTAAGTCTTCCCATTCTTCTTCCTTCACCTGCTGCTATTACAATTCCTGCTAATTTCATAATTCACCCCCTTTTCCAAAGGAACAAAATGGAAAATTACAATTCTCACAATTCATACAAAGTCCACCATTTGCAAGTTCAACAACCTTCTTTCTTGTTATTTTCTCTCCAGCAAGAATTCTTGGTAAAAATACATCAAAAGAGGTTATTCTATTTGTTAAAGCACCAGCAGGTATTCCAACTATTGGAACATCATTTCTGTATGCAATGGTAAGCATAGCTGCAGGAGACATTGGAACACCTCTAACAGCTATTTTTCCAACATTTGATATTGCTCTTGCTGTAAAATCATCTGGTGACAAACCACCAGTTACAATAACGAGCTCTCTACTAAGGGAGATTTCTTCAAGGATTGCATCTTCTATCTCACCTATTTCATCTTTAACAATAAGTTGCTCACACATGCAAACTCCATAATCTTCCAATTTTTCTCTAATTAATGGACCAAAGGCATCCTTTACTCTTCCTGAAACTATTTCATTGCCCACAGTGACAACGCCAGCGGTTTTAATTTTATATGGAATGACATCCATTATTGGACCGCCAAGAATTAAATCCTCAAATCTTTTTAGTTTCTCTTCTTTTATAAACAGGGGAACAATCTTTATCTTTGTAACCCTCATCCCTTTCTTTACAGGTGTGTTTGATGGAATTGTAGCTATAACAATTTCTTCTATTGTGAGCCCCTGTTTCAATAATTTGACTTTAACCTTAAACAGACCATCTATCTTTGAGTATCCTTCAATCCATGCCTCTCCTGGTTTTTTTAATTCAATGTTTTCTCCAGTTGCTCTCTCTGCAATAAATAGGGCTGCGTCATCCTCATGAATTTCATTTTCATCAAGGGATAGAATCATAACCTTTTCTTTTCCTATCTTCAGTAAAAGAGGTATATCCTCCCTTTTAATTCTATGTCCCTTCCTTAGAACAGCTCCCTTTGATTTGAAAGGAACGATGCCTGTTAAATCATGAGCAAGAATAAGCCCTTCAGAGTCTTCAACCTTTACCCATTCTATCTTTGCCATAAGATAATTATAACATCATCTTATATAGATGGGATTTGAATATATCCATGGATTGAAATGAAGTCTGTGAAATCTATCTGTTTCAATCCTATAGACCCCAGGTTCTTTAACTTCATAAGAGATCTCTCTTCCAAAAACTTCCTTTACCTTCTTCCCATCCTTTATAATTCTAATTTTTGCTTTAAGAGGTGTTTTTGCAATTAGCTTTATCCCATCTCTAAATTTAATTTCGTCTCCCATTATATAATTTTTATCCCCCACTTCTGTCCAGAACATAAAACCCTTTCCTGACCCTAAGTAGTTGTGAGATACATAAACATGCCCCTTTCTCATGGCTTCGTACATAGATTGAGGAGATATTTTATCTTCACACAAAACATGGGTTCTTATTGAATTGAAGTAGTATATAAATGGGAATGTCTCTATCTTTCTCTTTCCAAATCTTAAGTAAACAAAATGTGCATCCACTGTGCCTATACCCACAGTTTTTCTTTTTAAGGTTAGTTCATCCCATTTCCTTATTGTTTTTTCATTGGGTCTATCCCTGTCAAGACCGGGAAAGAAATAGAAGATAACCATAAGAAGAGGAGTCATCCTCTCACCACCATCGCATGTGTAATTGAAAATTGACATCCCTGTGTAATCTTTAACACCCCAATCAAGCCACTTCATCTTTACATTCCTCTTTATATATCTATTTCCCTCAAAGAATGGGTGTTCGATAAAGGATAACCCTCCCTGTTTATTCACCTCATCTATCATCTTCTGTGGATTTCTTGATGGGGGTATGAATTTTTCAATATCAAAGGCAAGAAGATGGTTTCCATCCTCTGGAGTTATCTCCTCACCAACAAGAAATAGAATACCATCATGGAATCCCTCAAAGTATTTTGCCTCTATTGAGTTATGATCAGTTATTATTACAAAATCAACATTAAATCTCTTTGCATAAGAGATAAGAGATTCTGGGGGAAGTTCGCTGTCCCCTGAGAAGGTTGTATGCACATGAACAACACCAGAATAATCGTAAAATTTTTTCACCGTTTTTGATTATACTACATCTTTCGTTTGCAGAAAAAATGCAACTCTGAGTGCCAGGCACCCGGAGTTGCAAGATTATTAATTTTCTTTTTTAAGATTTTTAGAATATATACTAACTTTCTTTAAATTAATAATGAACCTATCTGATAGATTAAAACTGCTACACCCCATCCAACGATTAGACTATAGATAACGGCAAATGCAGTCCATTTCCAACTGTTAGTTTCTCTAAAAATAACACCGATTGAAGCTATACATGGAATGTATAAAAGGCTCATTACCATAAATGAGTATGCTGAAAGTGGAGTGAACATTTTTGATAGTGCTATAGATAGATTCTCTTCTCCACCAAAGAGGGTTCCAAAAGTTCCAACAACAACTTCCTTTGCTATTATTCCAAAAAATAGCGCAACTGCTGCCTGCCAGAATGGAAATCCTGCTGGTTTGAGTAGAGGAGCAAAAAATTTCCCCAATCTTCCAATAAGTGTTGCTTCACTTGCATACTCAGCAGATTGAGGAATGCTTGCAAGAAGCCATATAAGAATAACACCAGCAAAGATTATTGTTCCTGCCTTCTTTAAAAATTCTCTACTTCTCTCCCATGTATGGATTGAGACAACCTTTAAACTTGGGAGCCTGTATGGTGGAAGTTCCATAACAAGGGGACTTACTGGTCCTTTAAGTTTTGGTATTGTGGATTTAAATAGTTTTGCAGATAAAATTGCGATTAAAATTCCAAGTGCATAGAGAGAGAAAACTATAAGTCCTTGATTCTTTTTAAAGAAAATTCCTGTGAAAAGGATGTAAACTGGGAGTCTTGCTGAACATGAAATGAAGGGATTTATTAGTATTGTAAGAAGCCTGTCCCTTTCATCTGAAATTGTTCTTGTTGACATAATTGCTGGAACATTACAACCAAATCCAAGTATCATTGGGATAAAGGATTTTCCCGGAAGACCAATTGCATGCATTGCTTTATCCATAATAAAAGCTGCTCTTGCCATATATCCCACATCTTCAAGGAAGGAGAGGAAGAGGAACATAATCATGATGTTTGGTAGAAATACAAGAACAGCACCCACTCCGCTTATAATTCCATCTCCAACAAGAGAGGCAAACCAATTGGGAGCACCACTTGATAAAAGCCAGGTAGAGGAAGATTCAGCAAGCCAACCAAAAAAAGTATCAATGTAGTCTGCAAAAAAGCCCCCAATTGTGAAGGTGAGCTGGAATGTAAGCCACATCATAAACGCAAAAATTGGTATTCCAAGCCATCTATTTGTTACGATCTTATCTATCTTATCTGAAACAGTGAGTTTTTCCTCTATTGTAGTAAGCTTTTTTACACATTGTTGAATAATTCCCTGTATAAATCCATATCTTTTTTCTATTATCTCTGTTTCTATATCAAATCCGAATTCCTTTTCAAGTCTTGAAGATTCCTGAAGTGCCGTTTTAACTACATTTTCATATCCTGCTTTCTTAACCTCTTCAATTATCCCACTATCTCCTTCAAGTAGTTTCAGACTAAGAAATCTCTTTGGATAGGGGGAGACTATACCATCAAGTTGTTCTTCAATCTTTCTTATAACCTCTTCTATTTCTTTCCCATAGTTAATTTTTACTGAACTTCCTTTTCTATCTTTCGCCTTTATTATAGCCTCCTTTAATTTATCCAATCCTGTCCCCTTTATTCCAGAGGTCATTACGACTGGAATCCCCAATAACTCTTCAATCCTTTTAGTATCAATTTTAATTTTTCTTTGTTCGATAATATCTGCCATATTTAAATCAAGAACTACATTTGCCCCAAGTTCAAGAAGAGATATTAAAAGATAAAGGTTTCTCTCAAGATTTGTTGAGTCCACAACACAAACTACAACATCTGGTTTTTCCTTTACAATGTAATCTCTTGCAATTCTTTCATCAATGGAGTATGCTGTAAGACTATAAGTTCCTGGAAGGTCTGTTACGATTATGTTGTATCCATTATATTCAAATTTCCCCTCTTTTTTCTCTACGGTTACACCAGGCCAGTTTCCCACATGAGCATGCCCCCCTGTAAGGGCATTAAAAATAGTTGATTTCCCAGAATTTGGGTTACCAGCCAATGCAACCCTAATTGTTTTTAATTTTTCAATTGTCTTCATGGTATCTCCTCCTTTGTTTTCAAAGGTTTAACTATGATTTTCATTGCCATACCTCTTCCTATGGCAATCCTTGTAGAATTGACGGCAAGTATTATTGGGCCAAATCCCTGATTTGATACAATGGACAATTTTACCCCTGGATATATTCCCATTTCAGATAGCCTTCTAATAAAACCTCTTCCACCTCTTAACTCAGCCACTTCAAATTCTTCACCAGGCCTACCAAATGCTAACGCCATCATATCTTCTCAACTACTATTTTTTCTGCCTCCTCTCTCCTTAGAGAGAGGTGATAGCCAAGTATTAAAATATCTATTGGATCACCCAATGGTGCAACCTTCTCCACTTTAACAACTGTCCCGGGTACTGCACCCATATCAAGAAGTTTTGTCTTTAAAGCACCAATTCCACTCTTAATTCTTAAAATCCTTCCCTCTTCTCCAACCTTTAACTCACTTAGATTTCTTTCCATTGTTTTTTTACCTCCTTTTTTACACTCTCTTTCAGGGAATTTTCCAGTCTTTACAAAATATCTAAAGTGTTCAAGCCATCTTGGTTTATCACTTACAGGATTTTTTTCCACAAACTCAATAAATTTTGTAAGGAGTTCTATGGTTTGTTTGTTGAGGTCATGCTCCATTTTATGTGCATCCTTTTCTGCTATCTCTTCCTCTATTCCAAGGATTTCATGTAAAAATTTGTATATTGTTTTGTGTCTTTCGTAAACTCTTTTTGCCTCTTTAATTCCCGCCTCGGTTAGAGCCACATAACCATATTTTTCATGATTTATAAGAGCTCTTTTGGATAATTCTTTCAATGCACTTACCACAGATGGAAGTTTTACATGTCTTCTTTTGGCAATATCTTTTATTCTTACAATCCCCTTCTCCTTACTCAATATAAAAATCTCAAGTAGATAGTCCTCAAGGCTCTCAGTTAATGAATATCCCATTTTTACCTCCCTTTGTGT
>JAGGSY010000167.1 GCA_021158845.1 Caldisericia bacterium | reverse complement strand
TTCCTTTACTGTGGAGATTAACTTGAGTCTTATTTTTTGTGGAAGGTAGAAAGATCCATGAAAATTTTCAGTGTAAAGAGGTCTTAATTTCAAATAAATATCTGGTAAGTTCTCTCTAAACCTTTTAAGGGAATCTCGTCTCGGTTTAAATGTTGATGTTATAACCTGTTTTATATAAGGAGCCGTTTTTTCTATTACTTCCTCTATACTTCCTCTATCATCATTAACAAATGGAATTATTGGATCAAGTCTTAAGATCACGGGAATTCCATTTTCATGAAGAGTTTTAATTGCCTCTAATCTTCTCTCAGGAGAAGGGGCAAAGGGTTCAATTTTTTTATATACCTCTTTAAAAGTTGTGATTGTTATGGAGACGGCTACATTCATATCCTTTAATATATCTATGTCTCTTTTAACAAGATCACTTTTTGTAACGATGAGAACCCTTACCTCTTCATCTCTAAATAGTTTTAGAATTTCTCTGGTTATAAAGAGATTTTTTTCAATGTATGGATAGGGATCAGATGAGTTGCTCATGGAAACAAAAAGGTTTTTATCCATCCTCTTTACATCTCTTTTAACACGATTTACTATATTTTTCTTCACCCTTACCCTAAATGCATCCTTTATGAACCCCGTTATATAGCAGTATATACATGAAAATGAACACCCTGTATAAGGATTCAATGAGTATTTCTTAGGGCATGTACATAGAGGGCTCTTCCAGGGATCAAACTCTCTTATTACATCCAATTTTTTAATATCTCTTCAATTCTTCTATATATATTTACTTTACCCCTCTTAACATCTTCAATTTCTCCATTCTTTTCAAAACTCTCTACAAAGTTCTTTATTATTCTCTCCCTTATAAGATACTTAAAAGTCTCAAATCTTCTTTTTTCCTCCAGCATTTCATATTCTTTACCACCCTCTATTTCTCTTTTTTTATTAATTACACTCTCAACTACCTCATTTATACCCTTTCCATTGAACGAACTTACAAGATGAACAGGGATTTTTTTCTTAAAATAGAGAGAAACTCCAGACTTCACACCTCTAAAAAAACTTTCTGCTTCCTTGTAATCACCTTTTGTTATTACAATTATATCTGAAATTTCCATCAGCCCACCCTTTAGTAATTGAATTTCATCACCAAGTCCTGGAGATAGCATAACTATTGTTAGATGGGAGAACTTGCTTATCCCAACCTCTCCTTGACCAACTCCAGCTGTTTCCACTATTATGAATCTAAACGGAGAAGAAGAAATGAGGTCAAGGATAAAAGGGAGAGTAGGAGAGATTCCACCAAGAAAACCTCTTGTTGCCATGGAACGAATGAAAATATTCTCTCCAGCATTTTTTATCCTTAATCTATCACCAAGAAAGGCGCCTCCAGATATCGGACTTGTGGGATCGCACAGAAGAAGGGTAGTTTTTCCAAACTCTTCACTTAAACCTCTTATAATCCTGTCTATAAATGTGCTTTTACCCACACCAAGGGGTCCTGTGATTCCAAGCACAAATATTTTGTTTCTAAATTCATACAGGTATTTTAGAAGTTTCCACCCTTCCTCTGTTTCATTCTCTACAAGGGTTATAGCCTTCCCAAGTATAAATTTATCTCCTCTTTTTACACCATCAACCAACTCTTTGAGTTTTAAATTCCTCATTTAAGAAGTCCACTGTTTCTTTAACACTTGAATCTGGAGGAAATATTTTTTTAAATCCAACCTTTAATAGTTTTGGTATATCTTCCTTTGGTATTGTTCCTCCTCCAAATAGAAGAATATCATCTCTCCCCTTTTCCTTTAACAGTTTTGCAACCCGTGTAAACAATTCAAGATGCGCTCCAGAAAGACATGAAAGACCAAGAGCATCCACATCTTCCTCTATAGCCATGTTTACTATTTCCTCCGGTGTTCTTCTTATACCTGTGTATATAACCTCGTATCCTGCATCCATCAAAGCTCTGGATATAACCTTTGCACCTCTATCATGACCATCAAGACCTGGTTTTGCTATAAGAATCCTTATTCTTCTCATTTTTCCTCCTTTTTCCTAAAAGGATTACCTCACCCATATTTTATTATAATTTAACCTTTATGTAAAAAATAAGGGGGCAAAAGACCCCCTTATTTAATAGAATCTACTCTTTCTCCTATTACTTAGTTTTTAACATGTCCTCAGGAAAGATATTCTTTGGTAATACTGCTATCACAATTAAAGCAAGAACTCCACCTGCAAGAGCTGTAAAAAGCTGTGGTGTCGAAAGCATAAGTACAAGCTTTGGAGGTGCTTTTACAAGATGTCTAACTCCATATGAGAGAAATAGATACTTTAGAATTGAGCCAACTATTATACCACCAATTTTTCCTGGCCATCCATATTTTTTGAAAAGACCAAAGCTTAATGTATAAAGGCCATTCCCAACCATTATAAGGGGAGGAAGAAATGCTACAGGCATAAGACCAGAGAGAAAAGCGATCCATGGAGTTAAGCATCCTATGACAACTCCTGCAACTATTCCAAGGGTGTATGTTGCAAGAATTAGAAAGAAATTAACAGCAGGACCTGTTATGAATTGTGGTAGTTTAAGTGCAGGAAAGAATGCGGCAAGTGCAAGGAAAACAGCGGTGTAAGTTATAAACATTATTTTTTTGTTTCTCATAATTCACCTCCCTTAATGAGAAGCAGCTCTTTCCTCAATGATTTCTCCTGTGATAGGATCCCTTATGTTGTATGCGGTGTGGAGTAATTTATGGGCAATGTGAGATCCGGGTTTTTCAAGGAATTTTTCGTATATCATCTTTATTGCAGGGTTTTCATGGGAAAATCTAACTGGTAAATTCTTATCCTCTTTGTATAAACCTTCTCCTCTTCTTGCTCTTCTTGCAAAGGTTGAACCATATGGTTGTCCTCCACCGCCGACACATCCACCGGGACACGCCATTATCTCTATAAATGTATATTCACTCTTACCAAAAGTTTCTATCTGTTTTCTGACCTTTTCAAGTAACTTTCTTGCATTCCCAAGTCCATGAGCAACAGCCACTTTCACTTTATTACCATCAATGTCAACCTCTGTCTCTTTTATACCTTCCATACCTCTAACTGCCTTTATATCAGGATTTTCCATGTTCTTCCCCGTTATCATATAGTATGCAGTTCTTAATGCAGCTTCCATTACTCCACCGGTTGCGCCAAATATAGTTCCAGCACCAGAATACATGCCAAGCTCACCACTTGGTTCCTCCTCTGGGAGAGTTTTTAAATCTATTCCTTTTGATTTAAGCATCCTTGCAAGTTCCCTTGTTGTTAAAACATAATCTACATCCTGATAACCAGAGGATCTCATTTCTGGTCTTCTTGCTTCAAACTTCTTTGCAGTGCAAGGCATAATAGACACAGAGACAATTTTTGCTGGATCTATACCTTTTTCCTTCGCATAGTATGTTTTCACCACTGCACCAAACATCTGCTGAGGTGATTTACATGTGGATACATGTTCACTTATGTCAGGGAAAAATGTTTCCATAAACTTTATCCATCCTGGAGAACAGGATGTTATAAGTGGAAGTTTTCCTCCATTTTTGATTCTCTCTATAAGCTCGTGCGCCTCCTCCATTATTGTAAGATCTGCTCCAAAGTTTGTATCAAAGACAGCATCAAAACCAAGTTTCTTTAACGCTGCATACATTTTCTTTGTTGTAACTGTTCCCGGTTCCATTCCAAACTCTTCTCCTAAAGATACTCTTATTGATGGTGCCTCCTGCACCACAACATGTTTATCCGGGTCAAGAATTGCATCCCAGACTTCATCTATCTCTGATTTCTCACTCAATGCACCTGTTGGACAAAAGGCAACACACTGACCACAGTTCACACAGACAGAGTTTCCAAGTCCCATATCAAGAAATGTTCCCACATATGAGTCTATTCCTCTGTTTACCATACTTATTGCTGAAACTGATTGCACTTCCTTGCAAACAGTTACGCATCTCTGACAGAGGATGCATTTATTTATATCCCTTACTATTGCGAGCGATGTAGTATCTTTCTCCTTTGGTGTTAAAATACTTGGAAATCTTTTTGTATCCACACCAAGAAAGTTTGCAAGTGTTTCTAACTCGCATTTACCCTGCTGTGGACATGATGGACACTCAACATTATGGTTTGAGAGGAGGAGTTCAACAATTGTTCTTCTAATTTCTCTTAATTTCTTTGAATCAGTTTTTACAATCATTCCCTCAGAAACTGGGGTAGAGCATGATCTTCTTGGAACTTTCATACCCTCTATTTCTACAACACATACACCGCATGAACCACTTGGTTTTAAATCTGGATGATAGCATAGATGAGGAATACCTATACCTGCTTTTTCTGCTGCCTGAAGAATAGTGGTTCCCTCAGGAACCTCAACTTCGATTCCATCTATTGTTAATCTAACCATTTTTCACCTCCGTTAGATAGATTTCTTTTTTAACTACCTTTTTACCCCTATCGCAGTGTAAACATCTTTTAGCTTCTTCCATAGCTTCTTCCTTGAGAAGACCTTTGTTCACCTCCAATGACAGAAGTTTTATTCTCTTCTCAATATCTTCAAGTTTTGGTTTCTTTCTCGGTATTTCCTTAAGGTATTCCTCTTCATTGTAATGTGTTTCAATTTCAACTCTCTCGGGGAATGGAAGAATTCCATCGTACCCGAAATATTTATCAATTGAGATTGCAGCAATTCTTCCATCTCTCACTGCTTCAACGACTGTGGATGGGTTGTTTACATCACCACCTGCAAAGACTCCAGGCATACTTGTTTCAAGTGTTCGTGGATTAACTTTAATTTGTCCTCTCTCTGTAATTTCCAATTCATCTTTGAAAGGAGAGATCTTTGCTTTCTGGCCTATACATACTATAGCTAAATCTACATCCATATCAAATTCTGATCCCTTAACAGGCACAGGTCTTCTTCTTCCACTTTTATCGAAACCTTTAAACTCCATTTTTGTCAACTTTACCTTCTCAAGTTTTTCTTTCCCAGAGAACTCTACAGGGTTTGTTAGGAACAAGAATTTAATTCCTTCCTCCATTGCCTCTTCCACTTCCTCAGGTTGTGCAGGCATTTCATTTCTTGATCTTCTGTAAGATACTATAACCTCCTTCGCATTAAGTCTTAAAGCAGTTCTTGCTGCATCCATGGCAGTTGAACCTCCGCCAAATACCATAACCCTCTTATCTGTTAAATCTATTCTCCTGTCAAGGTTTATCATCTTGAGAAAATCAATTCCATATGTTACTCCCTCAAGATCTTCTCCCGGAATATTCAATTTTCTGGATTCTTGGGCGCCAATCCCTATAAATATTGCATCAAATCCCTTTTCTTTTAACTCCCTTATGCTGCTTACAGGTGAATTCAATCTTATCTCCACTCCTGCCTTTTCAATTCTCTTTATTTCGCTCTCAACGATATCCTTTGGAAGTCTGTAGTCAGGTATTCCAATTCTCATCATTCCACCAGCTACAGGAAGAGCTTCAAACACCACTGGTTTGTATCCAAGCCTTGTAAGGTAAAATGCACAGGATAATCCTGCAGGTCCAGCACCAATAATTGCAACTTTTTCCTTCTTTGGATTCTCTGGAGGTGCAAATCCAATTCCCTTTTCTTTAGCCCAATCTGCAAATACTCTCTTTATTTCTCTAATAGCTACAGGTTCATCAAGTTTTCCTCTTTCACACTTTGCCTCACAGAAGGCAGGACATACTCTACCACATATGCTTGGAAATGGATTTCTCTCCATATGTATTTTGAAAGCCTCTTCCAGCTTACCTTCAGCCATTAAAGAGACATATCTTGGAACATCCACGTTTGCTGGGCAGGCATTTTCACATGGTGCATAGAAGAGGGAAGCGCAGACCCCTGCTCTACACTTCTTGTCAACAATATGTTCTATGTATTCATCTTTGAAGTATCTTAAGGTTGAAAGTACAGGATTTGGTGCTGTTTGACCAAGTCCACATAGAGATGCCTCTTTTATTATCTTTCCGAGTCTTTCAAGTTCCTCTATATCCTCAAGTTTCCCTTCACCTTTTGTAATTCTATCGAGAATCTTTAACATCTGTTTTAACCCAATTCTACATGGTGGACACTGACCACAGGATTCATCTACTGTAAATTCAAGGAAGAACTTTGCCATATTGACCATGCAGGTATCTTCGTCGAGAACAATGAGTCCGCCAGAACCCATTATTGCACCAAGACTTGTTAAAGATTCATAATCAACAGGGGTATTTAAGTGTTCCTTTGGAATACATCCACCTGAGGGACCACCAATTTGAACTGCCTTAAATTTCTTATTTTTGGGTATTCCTCCTCCAATATCATATATTATCTCTCCAAGCGTTATTCCCATGGGAACTTCCACAAGACCTGTATTGTTAAGTTTTCCTGTGAGAGCAAAAACTTTGGTTCCCTTACTTTTCTCTGTTCCAATAGATGCAAACCATTCAGGACCTTTAAGAATTATGTGTCTTATATTTGCGAGAGTTTCAACATTGTTTATTATTGTTGGTTTACCCCACAAACCCTTCTGAGCAGGAAATGGAGGTTTTGGTCTTGGCTGTCCTCTCTTTCCTTCAATGGAAGCAATAAGTGCCGTCTCCTCTCCACATACAAATGCGCCTGCACCCTGTCTAACCTCTATATCAAAGTCAAAACCGGTCTCAAGAATATTTTTTCCAAGTAGTCCATACTCTCTTGCCTGATTTATTGCTATCTGAATTCTTTTAACAGCCAGAGGATACTCTGCTC
Organism: Caldisericia bacterium; assembly: GCA_021158845.1. Classification (NCBI taxonomy): domain Bacteria; kingdom Pseudomonadati; phylum Caldisericota; class Caldisericia; species Caldisericia bacterium. Next base: position 3,077 of record JAGGSY010000167.1, on the reverse strand, counting down.
TTATATAAACATAGCCTTTGTGGGCGCCTATGGCATACCCTGCTATTATCATTCCCTCAATTACAGCATGTGGATCTCCTTCAAATACTGATCTATCCATAAATGCGCCAGGGTCTCCCTCATCGCCATTGCATATTACATATTTTTCTTCCCCCTTTGCCTCTCTGCCAAACTTCCATTTAAGTCCTGTTGGAAATCCTGCTCCGCCTCTGCCCCTAAGTCCTGATTTAAGCACAACATCTATCACCTGTTCGGGAGTCATCTCTGTAAGAACTTTGCTTAAAGCTTCATATCCTCCCACAGCAATATACTCTTCAATGTTTTCTGGATCAATCTCACCACAGTTGGAAAGGACAACCCTTAACTGCTTTGAGAAGAAAGGATGTTTCTTTTCCTCTGCAGGTGTTTCTATACCATGCCATAAAAGTCTTTTGACAGGTCTTCCCTTTATTATATGTTCTTCTACAATCTCAGGGACATCTTTTTCTTCTACTTGAGCATAGAGAACATCATCAGGGTATATTTTTACTACAGGACCAAATTCACACATTCCTCTACATCCAGTTCTAATAACATTCACCTCATCCAAAAGATTTCTCTTTTTTAACTCCTCAATCATCCTTTCAGCAACTTTGTCACTCCCTGATGAAGTGCAGCCTGTACCACCACATATAAGAACCTCTACTCTTTTCTTCATTTCACTCTTCCTCCATTTTTTCTCTTTGAACTATATATTTCTTTACAGGTCTTCCATACACAATATGCTCAGCAATTATCATCCTTGCTACCTCTGGACTCACTCCTCCGTAGATTGTTCTTATTTTTTTCTCCATATCCTCTACCACCACTGTTGGTTCTTCAGGATGAAGTCCCTTTTCCCCACTCTGAGTTACCAAAACATCTGTAAGATTCCTCTTTTCTATTTCTTCTAATATTGCCTTTAATGTCTCCCTTGCTCCAGAAGCAATACCACTTGTTGCCATTCCCACTATGATTCTTATTCTTATATTTTTGTTTCTAAGTCTTATCTTCTTTTTCAGCCTTTCTCTTAATTTTCTCAGTTCTTCTACCTTCAACCTACACCTCCCTTTCCTTTATTTCCTTTATGATTTCAACAGCTTTTGTTGGATTTAATCTCCCATAGACCTCATTATTTATCATCATTACAGGCGCAAGACCACAGGCTCCAAAACATCTTGCCGTTGAAAGTGTGAATAGTCTATCCTTTGTAGTTCCACCAATCTTTACATTGAGATGTTTCGATAGAGCTTCAAGTATATCCTCTGAACCTTTAACATGACAAGCTGTACCACGACATATGTTTATAAGGTATTTCCCTATAGGTTCAGTTCTAAAGAAGTTATAGAAGGTTATTATTCCATAGATATCAGCTGATGGGATGCCTGTCTCTTTGGCAATAAAGTACTGTACTTCCTCTGGAAGATAGCCAAATATCCTTTGTGCTTCAAGAAGTATCTGTAGAATTGAACCCCTTTTACCCTTGTTTTCATCAATGTACTCCTTAAGTTTCCTGTACTCCGGATTATCAGGAATTTTTAGATTCTTTACTTTTAGCATAAAAGTTACCTCCTTTTGTTTTGTTTTCCATTGATCTTAGCCCATCTCTTATGTATTTTTTAAGAACCCTCATAACTTCAGGGTGTATGACTGGTACCCCCTCAATAAATTTTTTTATTTTTCTTGTATCAAATACAAAATTCGTATTATTTTTCCTGTAGACAAATTTAAAATCTACAGAATCTGTCAGTATCAGTAATGAAAGCAAGGTGTCTTCAATGTTTCCAATAGGTGGAAGATCAATGTGGGATCTTTTAAATTTTGCAAAGACTATTGTACCTTTATTCTCTGCACTAACAATTTTAAAATCACCGTCGCATTGAAGAGTTGTTTGGTATAAAAGGGATATTCCCAGACCAACTTTTTTCTTTTTCTTTGTTGTATAGAAAGGATCTACAACTTTTTCAATCTCATCATTTCTTATACCTTTTCCGTCATCCTTTACTACCAATAGAATTTCATCTCTTTTCTCGTCATCAACCAGTATTATTTCTATAAACTTTGCTTTTGCTCTTACTGAGTTTTGAACAAGATCAATAATATGGAGAGAGAGTTCATTCATCATAGCATATCCTCCTTATCCTTACTTTTCCTCTATTGAGTGCAAGTATTAAATTCTCCTTTCCCTCAAGATAAAAAACTGTTATGCTCCTTCCTATATCTTTAAGGTAATGAGCATCTGAAAAAGATACAAAGTTAAAGTTTTTAAGAAAGCCGAATTTTTCCTTTAGTTTTTTTACATCTCTTTCATCTGAAATCTCCAATAAGGAAAATAGGTTGTGATCTGGAATATCATCATTATCGTTAACGAGAATCTGTTCTCCAAAGTAATCTGGGCTATTATTTACAGCTGGAAGTTTTTTATAAATGATGTTCCAGACTCTTCTAATCGATTCGTAGGATTCAAAGTAAGTTAAAACATGAACCTCTTCTTCAGTCTGAACCTCCATTCCAAATATAAACTTTAGATTTTCCTTTTCTGCCACTTTTTTGAAGGGGAGTAAATTCCCAATACTATTGTGATCTGTTATCGAAAAGGTATTCAGTCCTAACTCTTTGACTCTCCTTACAATATTGCATGGAGCCATTTCAAAATCTCCACATAGAGATAGAACAGAGTGTATATGTAAATCAGCTATTAGTTTCATTTCTTAACAATCTGTACAATTTTCCTGAAATCTCGAAAGAAGGTTCCTCTGTTGTCAATATCCATATCCTTTCCTTTTTTGCCCTATCAATTACTTCTTCATCGGGAATAAAACCATGGGAGATAACTATAGCTCCAATTTCTCTTAGAGTGGCCACTGCAACAGTGTTAAGGTGCCTTTGCACTGTTATCCATACGGAGTCCTTCGATGCCTTTGCCATCACTACAGATAGGAGATCACATGTAAATCCTGTCTTTACTTTAAAGCTTCTTCCTTTATTTAAGATCTTCAAATCTAAAAGCTCCACAGTGTCTTCAATCCTCACCACATGTTAATTATATATAAAAAAGT
>JAGGSY010000166.1 GCA_021158845.1 Caldisericia bacterium | reverse complement strand
GTATATGTGTGGAGAAGGAGGAAAAATGAAAGAGAAGTTAAAAATTGGAAGTAAAAGGGGAAACAACAAATGAGGTAATGCTTTGCAAGCTGCCAGGTGAAAGGGCAATCGAAAGAAAAATTAGCACTAAGGAAATATTAAAAGCTATTGATAAAGAGATATATAAAATCTACAATTTAACTAATGAAGAAATTAACCTAAAAAAAAATAGAACCTATTATTTAAAAAAAGCAGGGTAATAATGAAAAAAAAGTTAAATGATTTAGATGGAAGAACATGGTTACAGTATTCCTTCAGCATCTGGCGTGATATCCGCAAAACATCTGAAATAAAACTTAAACATCCTGCTATGTTTCCTGTTGCGTTGACATCAAGATTGATAAAAATATTCACTCATAAAGGGGATGCAGTGCTTGATCCTTTCATGGGTTGCGGAAGTACAGTAATAGCTGCTGCTTTAGAAGGGAGAAAAGGAATAGGTTTGGATTTATCAAAAGAATATTATGAGATTACTAAGAAGAGAATTTATAATTTAGGACTTAAAAAATTGGAAAAAGATTATATTGAGCCAGAAATTTATAATAACGATGCTAGAAATCTTCTTAATTATATTGATGAAAACTCAGTTGATCTTTGTATTACATCCCCACCATATTGGGACATACTTAATAGACCAAGAACTGCTGATAAGAAACAGATTAGAAAATATAGTGATTCTGAAAGAGACCTCGGAAATATTTCTGATTATGAAAAATTTCTAAATGAACTTAAGGGAATATTTAATCTTGTCTATAGATCTTTAAAAAATAGAGGATTTTGTATAGTTGTAGTTATGGATATCAGAAAGAAAAATAAGTTTTATCCATTCCATTCTGATTTGGCAAATAAAATGGTAGAAATCGGCTTTTCCTTCGAAGACATCATCATTTGGGATAGGCAGCATGAATACAATAACATGAGACCCTTAGGATATCCATATGCATTTAGAGTCAATAAGATCCATGAATATATTTTAATTTTTAGAAAGTTGGATGGTTGAAATGAGTTTTAAAGAAAGAAATAAAATAGCAAAAAAGTTTGAGAATTTAATGGATGATTTGCTGAAAGAAATAGGTTTTAAGACTGTTAATATATCATATGAAGAAAAATTCCCCAAAGAAATAAGAGAAAAATTAAGATTTTTATATGATGTTCCAGAAGTTTTGTTTGTAAGATTCCAACCAGATAGATTCGCATATTTAAATGAAAAAGAAACATTTCTAGTTGAATATAAAATTTGTAATACTCCTATAAAATTCTCCAGTAGGGTTGAACATTTAAAGAAGATTTCAAATGATAAAACTTTGAACAAATCAAATGTTGGAGCCATAGAAGCAACAGCATACCATCACTATGTGAAATTAGCAAAAACTTTTAATTTGCGATTTATCCTAATTATTTATTCTAGATTTCATCCAAACCGCATAGTGGCAGACTATGTAAATAATATCAGAATAAAAAATGAATCAGAAGTAATATATGGAACAGGCAACGCCAGTCGTACTCCTTATGTAAACGTTAATTTAGACGAATTTGAACCTTTAAATGTTTTTCTTCAAAATAAATTCGGAATTATTATTGAAAAAAAAACATATAGAAAAATATTAAAAGAAATGGAAAGATGAAGAAGGGGTAGAAGAACCTACTCAAAATCTTACAAAGCTTTTTCGGGCAATAAAAATTGCCTAGTTCCTCAAAGATTTTCGTGTATATCAATCCCTTTATGCTAATATCAAGAAAATAGAGAAAAATCCCTAAAGCGTTTCCTGTTCTGTGAAAACGCTTTTTAAACAAAAAAAGGAGGTACGTTATGGCAGAAAAACAAAAGAAGCAACAGACACAGGGCAATGGT
>JAGGSY010000165.1 GCA_021158845.1 Caldisericia bacterium | reverse complement strand
TGCTCATGATTATATCTGGACACCTTCTTGTGATTTACAGATCAATGAGATACGAATTCAGAGAAGATGGATTACACCTTATATGCGGAGGATACCATGATGTGATTAAGTATGAGGATATAGAGGGTTGGGAGAAGAAAAATCTTGTTTTTAATCCCTTGGCAAGCAAGAGATTTCCCGGTTTTTCTTTGGGAAATGTTTACTACTCAGATGAAGGTATGGTTAGAATGTATGCAACGAGTGCTGGGAGTAATGTTTTGCTTATAAGAACAAAAAAAGGAAAGTATGGGATAACTCCATCTCCTGAGGATGAGGAAATCTTTATAAGGGAACTTGAAAGAAAAGTAAAAGAGTAGTTTGACCTTGGATTTTAAATAAAGTAAAATAGAAAATGTGGGGTGTAGCCAAGAGGTAAGGCAGCGGACTTTGGATCCGCGACCGGAGGTTCGAATCCTCCCACCCCAGCCAAGGGAGAGATGTTTAAGGGAGTAATTCTTGCAGCAGGAATAGGGAAGAGGATGAAATCAAGCACACCAAAAGTGCTTCATAAGATTTTTGGTTATCCAATTCTCTATTACCCCATAAAAACACTTCTTAATGCAGGACTGAAACCATCAAATTTATTTATTGTGGTGGGAAGAAACAGGGAAATTTATGAAAAAAGCGTTAAAATTTCTGATGTAAACTTTGTTATACAGGATGAGCCTTTAGGAACTGGAGATGCCACAAAAAGAATTCTTCCTTATATAGAGGATAGTGATGATGTTCTTGTTATGCCTTCAGATGTTCCTTTAATAGAGAAAGATACAATTATTAAGGCAAAAGAATTTTTTAAAGAAAAGAGGGCTCACATACTTATATTAACATCAATTCTTGAGAATCCATCACCATACGGAAGAGTGGTTAGGGAGGGAGAAAAGATAGTTGGTATAAAGGAGGATAGGGATCTTAAAGATGATGAGAGGGAGATAAAGGAGATAAATAGTGGAATCTACATCTTTAAAGGGGAGATTCTTAAAAAGTATCTTCCTCTTATAAAGAATGAGAATGCTCAGAGGGAGTATTATCTTACAGATGTTGTTGGGCTTGCTGCAAATGATGGTAATAGGATAATTTCAATGCCAGTCCCTTTTGAAGAGATAATAGGAATCAACACGAGAAGGGATTTAAGAGAAGTTTTTAAGATTATGAAAGAGAGGAAGATCAATGAATTGGAAGAGGATGGAGTAACAATATTTGATCCATCTACAACATTTATTTCTCCCTTTGTTAAAGCTGGAAGAGATACTATCTTTTATCCTGGAGTTTATATTGAAGGAGAGGTTGAGTTTGGAGAGGGTTGTGTAATAGGTCCCTTTGTAAGGATTGATGCTGTAAAGGAGAAAGTTATTGTTAAAGATAGCGTTATTATTGGGCCATTTGCCTCTATAAGAGAGGGAACGAAGCTCATGAAAAAATCTAAGGCAAAAACATTTGTTGAGATTAAAAAATCAACAGTTGGTGAAGAAAGCGCTGTCCCACATCTATCATACATAGGTGATGCAACCATAGGGAAAAATGTTAATATTGGTGCAGGGACGATAACCTGTAACTACGATGGAAAAAAGAAACATCCAACTATTATAGAGGATGATGTTTTTATTGGTTCTGATTCAATACTTGTTGCAAAGGAGGGTGGTTTGTTTATAAGAAAAGGTGCTTACACTGGGGCTGGCTCTGTTATTACAGAGGATGTGCCTCCTTACTCTCTTGCCCTTGGAAGGGCAAGACAAATTAATAAAGAAGGATGGGTGAAGAAAGATGAATGATGATTTTAAAGTCTTTACTGGAAATGCCAATCCTGAACTTGCGAGAAAGGTTTGTGAATATTTAGGTATCTCCTTGGGAGATATAGAGGTAGGTAGGTTTGCTGATGGGGAAATAAAGGTCATTATCAATGAGAATGTTAGAGGAAAGAATGTCTATTTAATCCAATCTACACCTCCTCCATCAGATAACTACATGGAGTTATTCATTGTTCTTGATGCCTTAAAAAGGGCTTCTGCTGAAAATATATGCGCCATAACTCCCTACTATGGCTATGCAAGACAGGATAGGAAGACAAGAGGTAGAGAACCCATAAGTGCAAAACTTATGGCAAATCTGATTGTTGCCTCAGGCGCCACAAGATTTGTAGCAATAGATCTTCATGCAGGACAAATACAGGGATTTTTTGATATTCCTTCTGACAATCTCACAGCTCTTCCAATCTTTGTTGACTACTTTAAGGGTAAAAATCTAAGTGATGTGGTTGTTGTTTCTCCAGATGTTGGTGGTGTTGCGAGGGCAAGGTATCTTGCAGAGAGATTAAATGCTCCCATTGCAATTTTTGCAAAGAGGAGGATAAAACCTGATGAGGTGGCAAGGATGGATCTAATTGGGGATGTAAAGGGTAAGAATGCGATAATTATTGATGATGGGATATATACAGGTGGAACTCTCCTAAATGCAACAGAGATTCTTATAGAAAGGGGAGTAAAAAGAGTATTTGCAGCAGCAACGCACGGAATTTTCTGTAAGGAATCCCTTCCAAGGGTATGTGATTCTCCAATAGAGGAGATAGTTGTTACAGATACAGTTAAAGTTCCAAATGGTAATGTGTGTGGGAAATTAAAGATTCTCTCAGTTGCTCCCCTAATAGGAGAGGCAATAAAGAGAATTCAAACACATTCCTCTATAAGTGAGTTGTTCAAATGAGTGCGTGGGTTTATGTAGTTTTGACATTATCAATTATTAATTCAATACTCATAATACTGATCCTTGTTTTTCTCGGCGTATATCTTAAGGAGATAACAAGGAAGGTTTCTGAGTTAACTGATGAGGTGTCAAAACTTGTAAAGGAGATGAAGCCAGGACTTAATAAAACAATAAAGGAGGCAGAATCTACCCTTAGAAATATAAAAAATATATCAAATATTGTATCTCAAATAACACCCTTCCTTCTCTATTCTCAGGGAGGAAAAACCCTTTCAACCATAGGGAAGTATCTTCCCCTGATTTTGGGAATTAAAAAGGGAATTGAGATATATCAATCTTTTGCAAAGAAAGGAGGTAAGAAGAAATGAGTGAAAGAAACGATGGAAACTTTGTTGGAGGCTTAATTACTGGTGCTATAATAGGCTTTGTTCTCGGAATACTCTTTGCACCTGCATCGGGAGCTGAAACAAGGAAGATACTTGGAGAGAAAGGCAAAGAACTCTTACAGAAGGGAAAGGAGTTGCTTCAGGGAGAAGCAGTTGAAATAGAGGAAGAGTGACGCAAAGTAGTATTTCAATCTTTAAAAAGAGCTTTATAGTTCTCTCTGCTGTACTTATTTTTTTTCTACTTCTCTATGTTATATACAGGCTAAAGTCTTTAATACCAGTCTTTCTTTTTACTTTAATTCTTTCCTATGTAATTTCTATAATTGCTACCTATTTTGAGAAGAGAAGAATTAAGAAAAATTTATCAAAGATAGTATCAGTTGTTATAGTGA
>JAGGSY010000164.1 GCA_021158845.1 Caldisericia bacterium | reverse complement strand
CGCCTCGCGGGTTCGAATCCCGCTCTCTCCGCCATATTTTAAACACTTAATCTCTTCCATCCCTCTTACAATTTCATAACTTATTCTCATTAATGGTAAAATGGAGTTATGAATAAAAAGGGTGTTGTTCTTCTCTCTGGAGGACTTGACAGTATTCTTGCATTGAGACTTATGATGGAACAGGATGTTGAACTCATCTCTTTCGCACTTGTCTCTCCGTTTGGTGATTATGGAAGGCCTGGGGAGGAATTAATATCAAAAAAAGTTTCAAGAGAATTTGGTATTCCAATAGAGATTGAACCATTTGGCGAAGAATACCTTGAGATAACCAAAAAGCCAAAGTTTGGTTATGGAAAAAATATGAATCCCTGTATTGATTGTAGAATTTTTATGCTGAAGAAGGCAAAGAAATTTATGGAAAAAATCCATGCATCATTTCTTATAACAGGAGAGGTGGTTAATGAAAGACCAATGTCTCAAAGAAGGGAAGTCTTCAAATTGATAGAGAAAGAGACGGGACTTTTGGGTCTCATAGTAAGACCTCTCTCTGGAAAAATACTTCCACCAACAATTCCTGAAAAGGAGGGAATACTTGATAGAGAAAAATTCCTTTCAATTTCAGGAAGGGGAAGAAAGGTTCAACTTGAACTTAAAGAAAAATATAATTTAAAGAATTACCTTTCTCCTGCTGGTGGATGCAGGCTTACAATACCAGAGTTTTCAAATAGGTTAAAAGAGGAGATGGAGTATAAAGACATAGATTTAAGAGATGTTCATCTTTTGAAATATGGAAGACACTTCAGATTACCAGAAGGAAGTAAACTTATCGTTGGGAGAAATAAAGAGGAGAATGAGATTATCTATACATACGCTAAAGAGGATGAGTATCTTCTCTCGCCAAAAAATGTAAAGGGACCAATATCTCTTTTGAAAGAGAGAAAAGAGGAGGATCTCTTACTTTCAGCAAAGATAACTCTTTCTTACAGTGATGCAAATGCTAATGAAGAGATTAAAATTTTTACAAAAAGGAGTATTATAAAAATAATTGATGTTCCTTATATTGATAAATCTAACTTTAAAGCATTAATGGTATAATGGGAGCGTGAATTGTTATGGAAAAAATTGATGAAATTCAGACTCTTAAAAAATCAAAAAAGGTTTTAATTGTATCATCAACAAACTCCTCTCACGAAGTATTAAGAATTTCTGATTTCAGCGGAGATCCACTTCAACTTGCAAGATTTGTAGAGACAAAGGATTTTTCCACTGTTCTCGTTGTTGGTCCAAGTTATTTTGCAAACATTGTAAAGGTATTCAACCCTAAAAAGAGTATCCTTATTCCAAGAATTGAGATGGTCTGTCCAATGACGAAAGCTATTCCTTATGATTGGGTAAAAAACATTAAAGGTGAGGGGAATGTTGTGGTATCGCTACTTCAAGCTGGAATAGAAATAATGTCTCTCTCAGATTTTATTGTCTCTGACACTAAGATCTTGGATGTTGTAAGAAGCATAGAAACAAAAACCATTTATGTACTCCCTGATAAAAATGTGGCTCAGTATGTACAAAAGAATTTTCCAGACAAAGAGATAAAGAGTTTCTGTGCATTCTGTATTCCTGACTCCATATTTTTACCCTTTATGGTGGATGAGAAGAAGAGTAAATTTAAAGGAGCAGAAGTTTTGGTTACTCCCTACACTCCAGTGGATGTGATAGAGAAAGCTGATAGAGTTATAGGAAGAGATGACTTAATAAAGTATGTGCTCTCCTCAGACAAAAAGGAGTTCATTGTGGGACATGAGGTAAACCTTATAAACAGGTTAAAGAGGGATATTCCTTCAAAATTCCTTTATCCTTTGTATGAATATGCATTTTGCCCAATAACCACAATGGCAACTCTCAGTGATATTGTGAGGAGTTTAAGAGAGCATGTATATGAGATAAATATTCCAGAAAACACAGCAAACAGAATAAGAAAGATAATAGAAGAAAGCGAAGCGTATGGGGAGAAGGACTAATCTATCTATAGTTATTGGAATCTCTCTAATATTTCTCACCATTATACCCTTAGGGATGTATCTTGGATATATTTTAGATGAAAAACTAAACTCTTCGCCTCTCTTTTTTATCCTATTCTCGTTGGCATCTATTATATTTTCTCTGTATCTCGTTTATAAGTCGTGGGATACCCTGCAAAGAAAGCTCTAAAAGAGGTATCTGTTGCAATTGTTTTTGTCTTTATTGCCTTTGCTGCAAGGTGGCTTGATTTCTTTTACTACAACTCTCCAGACAAACCGGGTAGTCTAATATTCTCAAAACTCGTTGGCTCTCTACTTGTAGTTCTTGCAGTAAGTATTCTTAACCTAAAATGGGAAGAGATCGGTTTTACAAAAAAGAATTTTTTAAAATACCTCTACTACGGACTGATACTCTTATTTGTTTACATTTTCCTCTTCTACTTCTTAAAACCATATCTTTTTTACTTATTCAAATTCAGTATTCCAGAATTTTCCCTCTCATTTTCATTTCCATACTATGATAGAAACTACATCCTTGAACTTTCAATGCTAACTTTAAACATGGTTTGTGAAGAAGGCTTGTTTAGGGGAATCCTTCAGACAAGACTTAAAAAGATTGTTCCTAACTTTTACGCCATTCTCATTCAGAGCATTCTCTTTGGTTTATGGCATGTTCCATGGGCTCTATACAATAATCAAGGATTTTTCTCCTTCTACAACCTGAACTATTTTCTATACACTTTTGGATTTGGAATAATTGTAGGTTATATATTTGAATGGACAGGC
>JAGGSY010000163.1 GCA_021158845.1 Caldisericia bacterium | reverse complement strand
CCCTATGTGCATGTATCCAGTAGGTGATGGCGGAAATCTAACTCTAATCATCTCTCCTCCTTTAAACAAGGTCTTTAATTAATTATAACTTAATTTAATGAGATTAAAGAATTATTTGATTTTCCTCCTTAAAGGAAATTTTAAACTTACTCTCCTTATTATATAATAAATATGCGGAGGAAATATGTTCTCTGATATTTTGACATTTTTAAGACTTGTCTCATCTGGCTTTGTTATTTATCTTGGTTTAATTCCGAAAGATACCTTTCCCATCTTTTTCTACACAGTGCTATTTGCATGGGAAACAGATATTCTTGATGGTTATATAGCAAGAACTACAGGAAAATTTTGGAAACTTGGAAAGTATGATTTTCTCTTTGATATGATCTTTGTCTGGTCAACTTTACTCTACTTCTATCTCTCTGGGAGGATAACATTAACCCTCTTTGCTCTTTATAACCTTGTTTCTTTTTCATTTATTGCGCTTTTCCCATCAAAAACAACAACTATGACATTTGCCGCTCCTGTTGTTTTTGCTCCCTTTGTTATATCCTTTTTTGAATACAAAATCCTCTCTATTACTGCATGGATATGGATTGTAGTAAACTTTATACTTTTCCACAAAAGGTTCTTTGAGGTAGTTGAAAGCTACATAAATGGGCTTAAAGGAAAGAAAGAGGCAAATCATTTTGCAAATAAAAAACACTAAACCCTTTCTAATGGTATAATATTTTTCATGAGAAAGGATACTCTCTCATTAATAGTTGCTACAATCCTTTGGGGAGTTACTTTTGTTGTTGTTAAGCAGGGTGTTGAGGTATATCATCCTGTATCATTTCTATTTTTAAGGTTTGGTATAACATTCCTTGTTCTCACAGTATTTATGTTTTTAACAAAGAGAAAAATTAAAAATGAGATATTTGTAAAAGGGGTAATACTTGGCATTTTCCTATTCTTTGGATACTTTTTTCAAACTGTTGGTTTAAAATACACAACTCCATCAAAGAGTGCATTTTTAACATCTCTTGGAGTGCTATTCACTCCATTTATATCTCTCTTTATACTCAAAACAAAGATAAAGTTTAGAACAGTGCTTGCTGTTATTTTAGCTTCGGTGGGAATATACCTTATGTTTGGACTCTCAATAGATACAATTAACATTGGAGATGTTCTTACAATCCTTTCTGCTGTATGCTGGGCTTTTCACATTGTTTTTGTTGGACTTTTATCCATAAAAGAGGAAAACTTTGGACTTCTATTTGTGGAGGTATGGGTGGTTCTTATCCTCTCTGGACTATTCATAATAGCTACAGGAGTTAAGACAATTCCCATACCGACTGTTTCTCTAAAGGGAGCAATAATAACCTCTCTCTTTGCAACTATTGTTCCTTTCTACATACAACTAACTTTCCAGACAAGAGAAAACACCATAAAGGCAAACTTTATCTATGCCACAGAACCTATCTTTGCCGCACTCTTTGAATTCCTCTTTTTAGGCGTTGTGTATGGAATTATAAATTATGTGGGTATGCTTTTTATCTTTCTCTCCGCCCTCCTTGCCCAGAAAGAAGGTTAAATACCAAATATGAGTGGGGAGATGCTTACAAAAATTGAAATTAGAAGAAAGACTGTATCAGAAAACCTCCAGTTTAGTTTCCTCATGTAGGTTCTCTTCTTTCCTGGCTGGAAACATCTTACCTCCATAGCCACTGCAAGGTCCTCTGCCCTTTTGAAGGCAGAAACAAAAAGAGGAACGAGAATGGGGATAAGGCTTTTGGCTCTCTTAAATATGTTTCCTTCGTCAAAGTTAGCACCTCTGCTGGTTTGAGCCTTTATAATCCTTTCTGCCTCTTCCATAAGCACTGGAATAAATCTTAAAGCAATGGTTATCATAATAACAAGCTCACCAGATGGAAAGCCAATCTTTTCAAGAGGTAGAAGAAGAAACTCAAGGCCCTTTGTAAGTTCAATGGGAGTTGTGGTAAATGTAAGTATTGAAGAGATGAGTATAAGGAGGATGAGTCTTATACCTATAAAACTCCCCCTTATAATACCCTCTCTTGTGAGTTTCAGGAAGTAGAATTTGAATATTACATGTCCCTCTGTGAAGAAGAGGTGGAAAAATATGGTAAAGACAAGGAGAATAAGTATTGGTTTTAGCCCCTTTAAAACATGCTTTATGGGGATTTTAGAAAGAATAAAGAGTATCAAAAGCAAAACGAAAACGGGGATAAATCCGTAAAAGGTCTTTATAAAGAAAAGGAAGATCATCATCATGAGGAATGAAACCATCTTTCCCCTTGGATCAAGGGAGTAAACAAACCCTTCACCTGGAAAGTACTGACCGACTATAAGAGTGTCTTTAGAAATCATATGTTTTTCACTATCTCCTTCTTTGCAATTAAGGGATCTCTAAAAGGCTCATCTATCTTAAATCCCTTTTCCTTCAGTTCCTCACCAAGAAGGAATATATCTGGCACTGATAAATCAAAAAGTTCAACAATTTCCTTGTTTTTAAAAACTTCCTCAATCTTCCCTTCTACAACTACCCTTCCCTCTTTTAGAACAAAAATTCTATCAACAAGGGATAAAATGTCCTCCATAGAATGGGAAACAAATATAACTGTTACATCCTTCTCGCTCTTAAGCCTCTTAACAACAGAGAGTATCTCTTCCGTTCCCTGAGGATCAAGACCTGCTGTTGGTTCATCAAGAACAAGGATTTCGGGTTTCATTGAAAGAACCCCTGCTATTGCTACCCTCCTCTTCTCACCACCTGAAAGAGAGAATGGAGACCTATCAAGATACTCACTGGTTAAACCAACTTCATTAATAGCCCACATAACCCTTTCCTTCACCTCATCCTCTGGAAGTTTTAGGTTTCTTGGACCAAAAGCAATGTCATCGTAAACAGTTTCTGCAAAGAGCTGGGATTCTGGAAATTGAAAAACAAGACCCACCCTTCTCCTCAACTCCTTTAAAAACTTCTTATCATTTTTAATCTCTTCTCCAAAGACTTTTACAGTTCCGACCTGTGGTAAGATAAGACCGTTAAAATGCTGAATAAGTGTAGATTTTCCACTTCCTGTGTGTCCAACTATTCCCACAGCTTCCCCTTTAAAAATCTTGATACTTACAGAAGTTAAGGCTTCCTTTTCATAGGGAAGTCCACGGCTGTAGATATAGCTTAAACCCTTAACTTCAATTGCAATATCTCTCTTAAGAGATCCTCTCTCTTCCAAAGCTTTACCTCCAGAGGGTATCCTTCCTTCTTCAATAAATATGAAAGATAGGTGAGTGGAGGAACGGATAGATCAATGCTCCTTAACCTTTCAACTTCTTTAAAGACATCTTGAGGTGACCCTTCCATCTCTATCCTTCCATCATTTAAAACTATTACCCTCTGTGACATTGATGCTTCTTCCATTCTGTGAGTTATAAGCACTATGGTTATACCCTTCTTATGTAACTTCAATATTAAATTGATTACATCCCTTCTTCCCCTTGGATCCAGAAGAGAGGTTGGCTCATCAAGAACAAGATACTCTGGCTCCATAACCAAAACACCTGCAATGGCAAGTTTCTGCTTCTGTCCCCCTGAAAGAAAATGGGGAGGAAAGTTTTTAAATTCATAAAGACCAACCTCTTTAAGAACCTCATCAACCTTTTCTCTTATCTTATCTGGAGGAAAATTTAGATTTTCAAGCCCAAAGGCAACATCTTCTTCCACAATCTGTGAAACAATCTGGTTGTCTGGATTCTGAAAAACCATGCCAACCTTTCTTCTTATCTTGTAAAGATTCTCCTCCTCCCTCGTGTTCATACCATCAACAAAAACCTCCCCTTCTGAGGGGAGGAGGAGAACCGATATTAATCTTGCAAGAGTTGATTTACCTGATCCGTTTCTTCCTATTATGCTGACAAATTCACCCTTATCAATCTTAAGATTAACATTTTTAAGTACATCAATCCTTTCGGGTGAAAGGTAGGAAAAGGAAACATTCTTAAATTCAATCACTCTTTTATAAGCTCAATTATTACCTGAAACGAACCATCACCCCTTCTTTCGCCTAAGGGAATTATTCTTGTGTATCCACCATCTCTTCCTTCAAACCTGTCTTTAATTTCCTCAAGATGCTTACCTGCTTCCTTTGAAAGAAGAAGTGAATAGACCTTCCTCCAATCATGGAGTGTATCTTTCTTTGCCCATGTTATAACCCTGTCTGCAAGTCTTCTAAGTTCCTTTGCCCTTGCCTCAGTGGTTACGATTCTCTCATGGATAATAAGAGATGTAAGAAGATTCCTTAGCATCATCTTCCTGTGAGAAGGAAATCTGTTTAGTTTCCTATAACCTGCTCTATGTCTCATTTTTTCTTCTCCTTTCTAAGAAATAGATTCCATTTCCTAAGTTTATTCTCTATCCTTTTAACCCTCTTTGAGGGGAGTCCAAATTTATCAGATAGAAGATCTGAAGCACTATACCCTAAAAGGTCCTTCAATGTCTTTATTCCACCCTCTTTCAATCTCATGAGCTCCTCATCGGTTAATGCAAATTCATCCATAAGCTCATCAATTGCTTTAGAGAAGAATGAAGGCTCTTCCACCGCCTCCTCTGTCTTAAAGAGTACCTCTCTTATCTCCTCAATGGATTTCTCTCCTATTCCTCTTATATCCTTTATATCACCAGAATTTACCAGCCTTTTAAGCTGGGTAACTGTCTCTATTCCCTCTTTCCTTAAGATATTCTTTATCCTACTTGGAATAGGGAGCAGTTCAACAGAGAGTTCTTTCTTTACCTCTTCCTCTTTAAACTCGCTTATAACATCCATGTAATACTTGAGAATCTCAGATGCCTCCTTCAATGCTTCTCTTGGGTTTATTGCACCATTGGTATAGATCTCCATAACCAGTTTTTCTCTCTTTGGAAATGGCGCAACATCTGAGGAAGAGACATTAAAATTCACCTTCCTTACAGGGGAAAAAACTGTATCCATAAATATTGTATTTATTGGAAATCCCTTCTCTTTATTCTCTGATTCCAAATTGTATCCAAAGCCTCTTTTAACATAGGCAGTAATCTCCACTTCACCTTCTTTATCTGTTATGGTGAACAGGTGCTGATCAGGGTTCACTATCTCTATATTTGGATTTGGTTCAAAGTCAGAAGCTTTAACCTCCTTTTCTCCTTTAACTTTCAAATGAAGTTTATCTCTATCAAGTGAACCTTTTATTACCACCTGTTTTAGGTTAAATATTATCTCTGGCACATCTTCATATACATGTGGAATAGAGGTAAATTCATGGGTGATACCACCTATCTCCACAGCGTAAATGCCATAACCCCTTATAGAGGAAAGAAGAACTCTCCTTAAGGCATTGCCAAGTGTTATTCCATAACCTCTGTAGAGAGGATCAACAACAAACTTTAAGTAATTCTTTTTCTCTTCCAAAACTTTTACTTTTGGTCTTCCACTTAAATACTCCATCTTTCACCCCTTACTTGGAGTAGAACTCAACAACGAGTTCCTCTTTAATTGGAGTATCTATTTGATCCCTTGTAGGAACAGAAAGAACCTCTATTGTTAGATTATCAAAATCTGTGTTTAGCCATGGAGGGACAAATGGTTTTTGCTCTATAGCAGAAAGAACTGTGGGTATATTCTTTGCCTTTGGTCTCAACTGAATCTTATCTCCTGGCTTTACCTCAAAGGAAGGAATTGTAACCTTTCTTCCATTCACAAGAACATGACCATGGGAGACAAGCTGTCTTGCAGCAGACCTTGAAACTGAAAGTCCTCCTCTAAAAATTACATTGTCAAGCCTTCTCTCAAGTAATTCAAGGAGTTTCTCACCTGTGGCAATCTTTCTCTGAGATGCAGCTCTTTCAAAATATCTTCTAAACTGTCTCTCCATAACTCCATATATCTTCCTTAATTTCTGTTTCTCCCAGAGATGTATAGCATAATCTGAGGGTTTGGGTTTTCTTCTTATACCCTGCATACCTGGTGGAGAGAACTTTCTCTCAAGGGGACATTTTGATGTATAACACTTTTCACCCTTTAGAAACAACTTCACGCCAAGTCTTCTGCAAATTCTACATTTGGGTTTTGTAATTTTAGCCATATCTTCCTCCTTTAGACCCTTCTTCTCTTTGGAGGTCTGCAACCATTGTGTGGAATTGGTGTCACATCCTTTATGGATTTAACAATCAGACCTCCAGTCTGAAGAGCTCTCACTGCAGTCTCTCTACCTGGACCTGGACCTTTAATAAACACATCAACATACTTCGCTCCCATATTTACTGCCTTCTTTGCAACTGATTCTGCTGTAAGCTGAGCAGCAAAAGGTGTACCCTTTTTAGTTCCTTTAAATCCAACAGTACCTGCAGAACCCCATGTAAGCACATTTCCATTCTTATCGGTAATAGTAACTATTGTGTTATTGAATGTGGATTGAATATAGGCATTCACATACTCATCTATTCTTTTTTTCTTTTTCTTTTTAGCCATCTAATCCTCCTTATCTTTTCCTTCCTATAGTTTTTCTTGGGCCCTTTCTTGTCCTTGCATTGGTTCTTGTCCTCTGACCTCTCACTGGAAGACCCCTCTTATGTCTCATCCCTCTGTAGCAGTTAATATCTATGAGTCTCCTGATGTTGGAAGCAATTTCCTTCCTCAATTCTCCTTCAACCTTGTAGTTCTTTGGAATGAACTCGTTAAGAGCTTTAATCTCCTCAGGTGTCAAATCCTTCACCTTCTTATTTATATCAAGGCCCACCTTTTCAACTATCTCCTTAGCTCTTGAACGACCTATTCCATAGATATAGGTTAGAGCTATATCTATTCTTTTGTTTTTTGGTAAATCTACACCAACAACTCTTGCCATATCTCCTCCTATCCTTGTCTCTGCTTATGTTTTGGGTTAGAGCAAATCACCATAACCCTTCCTTTTCTCTTTATAATCCTACACTTAGGACATATCTTCTTTACTGAAGACCTTACCTTCATCCTATTCCTCCTTTAAGAAAGTCTGTAAACAATTCTCCCCTGAGTAGGGTCGTATATAGATATCTGGAGCTTAACCCTATCTCCAGGAACAACCCTGATGGAGTGGAGCCTCATCTTTCCACTCACAAAAGCTTTTATTATTTTTCCATTTGGAAGTTTGACCTTAAAGTTCATATTCGGAAGAGTTTCAACAACAATTCCTTCCACTTCTACATATTCTTTTTTCTTCCCCATCACCTCACCTCCTCTGGAACAGTGAGAATCAAAGGACCTCTCCCTGTAATAGCAATTGTATGTTCAAAATGCACACACGG
Source organism: Caldisericia bacterium (assembly GCA_021158845.1). NCBI lineage: Bacteria > Pseudomonadati > Caldisericota > Caldisericia > Caldisericia bacterium. The sequence continues at coordinate 11,218 of JAGGSY010000163.1, read as the reverse complement.
ACCGTCATCAACAGTTTTCGCAGTCCAGCCATCATCCTCTACCTTCGTCTTTCCACTACCTATGCATATCATCGGTTCAATAGCTATAGTCATGCCCTCCTTCAGTATGGGTCCTTCACTCCTATCTCCAAAGTTTGGAACCTGTGGATCCTCATGCAAATTTCTACCAATTCCATGTCCCACATAATCCTTTACAACACTAAAACCATTTTCTTTCACAAACTCTTCAATGGCATTGGATATATCACCACGTCTGTTTCCAACTCTTGCCTTTGATATTCCAAGGTAAAGTGCCCTCTCTCCAATCTCAAGAAGTTTCCTTTTTCTCTCGTCTATCTTCCCAACAGGAACTGTAAATGCCATATCTGAGTAGTATCCTTTATACTTAAGCCCTATATCAAGAGAGACAAGGTCTCCTTCTTTAAAAACCTTATCTCTTAAAGGAAATCCATGAACAACCTCACTGTTCACAGAGACACAGAGCGTATAAGGATAGCCTCTGTATCCCTTAAATGCAGGCTCTGCATTGAGGCTCCTTATTTTCTTCTCAGCAAACCTGTCCAGTTCTTGCGCAGAAACTCCTTCTTTTACCATCTTCTTTAACTCTTCCAACACCTCTGAGAGAAGTATTCCAGCTTCTCTCATGATCTCTATTTCAGCCTTACTCTTTAGTATTATCATCTATAATCTTCACTATTCTATTAAAAACTTCATCAACAGTTCCATCTCCATCTATCTCAAAGAGTATCTTCCTCTCTCTATAAAAATCTACAAGAGGAAGGGTATTTCTCTTAAACTCCTCAATTCTCCTTTTAACAACTTCAAGACTATCGTCCTCCCTCTGAATTAATCTTTCACCATCAAAATCACAAACCTCATCATTCTTTGGAGGATTAAAGTAGATGTTGTAAACCCTTCCACATTTAGGGCAAATCCTTCTCCCTGTCAGCCTCTTTACAATTGTCTCCTCAGGAAGGGTGAGGTAAATAACAAAATTCAAGGGATTGTTTCTTGACTTAAGAAATTTTTCAAGTTGCTCTGCTTGAAATAGAGTCCTTGGAAAACCATCAAGGACAAACCCTTCCAAATTATTAATTTTATCAAAAACTATCTCATTTACAACCTCATCTGGAACAAGTTTCCCCTCTTTAAGAATATTCTTCACCTTTTTCCCAAGAGGGGTTTCCTTTCTTATATTCTCTCTAAATATATCTCCTGTGGCGATATATGGAATATTAAATCTTTCTGAAATCTTCCTTCCCTGAGTTCCCTTACCAACTCCTATGTTTCCAAGCATAACAATCTTCATTTGAGAAGTCCCTCGTAGTGACGCATCTTCACATAGGCATCTATCTGTTGAACAGTCTCAAGGGCAACTCCTATAATAATAAGTATTGAGGTACCTCCAAAGTAGAAAGCTCGTATATTCACAGTTCTGAAGAAATAATTAGGTACTATAGCGATAAGACCAAGAATTATTGCTGCAGGTAGTGTAATTCTGTTGATAATCCTTGCAATGTACTGGGCAGTTGCCTTCCCCGGTCTTACACCTGGGATGAAACCACCCCACTTCTTTAAGTTATCTGCCAGTTCTTGAGGGTTAAAGGAGATCTCTGTATAGAAGTATGTGAAGAAAACCACCAGCAGGAAGAAGGTTATATTGTATACAATTGATGTTCTGTCTGTTAATACCTTTGCCACATTCTCAATCCATGTGCCAGGGAAAAACTGTGCTAAAGTTGCAGGAAACATGATAAATGAGGATGCAAATATTATTGGTAGGATTCCTGCTTGAATTAACCTCAAGGGAATGTATGTGGACTGCCCTCCATAGATTCTTCTTCCAACTATCCTTTTTGCATACTGAACTGGAACCCTTCTCTCAGATTGATAGAGATATAGAATTGCAAATAGAATTACAAGGAGTCCAACAACTGCAACTAATATCTGAACAAGTGTGATTCCTCCAGCTTTTCCATAGAGTCTTGCAATCTCTCCTATACCAAGAGGAATTCTACTCACTATTCCTGCAAATATAATTAAAGAGACTCCATTTCCTATACCTTTTTGGCTTATAATCTCTCCAATCCAATAAAGAACATAGGTTCCTGCAACAAGTGTAAAGATTATGGTTGCCTTTGATAGAAGTCCTTTAGCAGTAACTGCACCATTGTTTGTAAAGGTGATAAGGAGAGCAGAAGCTTGTATAAGGGCAAGGAAAAATGTAAGGTACTTTGTCCAGACAGCGATCTTTCTCCTTCCTTCCTCTCCACCCTCCTTCATGAGCTCCTCAAGGGATGGGAATACAGCACCAAGAAGTTGCATAATGATGGATGCATTGATGTATGGGAAAACTCCAAGGGTAAAGATTGAAAAGTTTGAGAGGCCTCCTCCAGCAAACATATCCATAAGGGAAAGTAAGCCTCCCTTCTCAACAGCTTGTTTTAGAATCTCTCTATTCACACCTGGAACAGGAACAAATGTTCCCAATCTGAAGAGACCAAACATGAAGAGGGTGAACAGGATTCTGTTTCTAAGCTCTTTTATTCTTAAAGCGTTCTTCAAAAGGTTCCACATCTTCTCACCTCACCACTTCAACCTTTCCCCCTGCCTTCTCAATCTTTTTCTTTGCGCTCTCACTAAAAGCACTTGCCTTTACTGTAAGGGGGAAATCTATCTCTCCTCTTCCAAGGATCTTAACGAATCTAACTCTTTCCTTTATTATTCCTTTATCTTTAAGTGTGTCTATATCAACAATGTCTCCCTCTTTAAAGAACTCTGATAGGGTATCAATGTTTATCTCAGCCATTATCTTCCTGTTTTTTCTGCTCTTAAAACCTTTAAGCTGGGGAAGTCTCTTATAGATTGGAGTCTGTCCGCCTTCAAACCAGATCTCTTTTCCTCTTCCACTTCTTGATTTCTGCCCCTTGTTTCCGTATCCACAATTCTTTCCTGAGCCTGAGCCTGGTCCTCTCCCAACTCTAAATTTTTTCTTCCTTGGAAATGGGTTAGAGAGTTTATTCAACTTTATCATCCTGAACCTCCTTTACCTTCCTTTTTCCCAATAGCTCCATCTTTTTCTGGAAAGTTATGAGATTCTTGAGTGCCTCAAGGGTTGCAAAGGCAACATTCACCTGATTTGATGAGCCAAGAGACTTTGAAAGAACATCCCTCACTCCTGCAAGTTGAAGTACCGCTCTTACTGCACCTCCTGCGATAATTCCAGTTCCAGGAACTGCCGGTTTCAGAAACACCTTCGCTGCACCCCACTTTCCCCATATCTCATGAGGAATTGTGGTTCCTTTAAGATTTACCTTTATGGCATCTCTCCTTGCCCTTGCAGAAGCTTTCTTTATTGCTGCAGGAACTTCGTTGGCTTTTCCTACTCCAACTCCAACAGTTCCATTTCTATCCCCAACAACAACAAGAGCTCTAAATCTAAGTCTCTTTCCTCCCTTTGTTACTTTCGTAACCCTCCTTATCTGAACAAGCTGCTCTTCAAAAGTAACTTCAAGGTCATCTCTACTTATCATATCGTCTCCTCCTAAAATTCTATTCCCTTCTTTCTCATCTCTTCACAGAGAGCTTTTATATTACCATGGTACATATAACCTGATCTATCAAAAACAATAGTCTTTATTCCTTTTTCTAAAAGGAGATCTGCCATCTTCTGACCAAGAAGTATGTATGCCTCTCTGTTCTTCTTTCCCTTAAGAGTTTCCCTTATCTCTGGAGTTAAAGTGGAAAGGTAAATCAGGGTATGGCCATTCTCATCATCTATTGCCTGAAGGTATATGTGTTTAAGACTTTTATATATACAAACTCTTGGGCGAGAAGAAGTTCCAGAGATCTTCTTCCTTATCCTTTTATGTCTTGCTTTTCTCTTCTCATTTCTACTTACCTGTTTAATCATATCTCCTCCTTATGCTCCAGTTCCCTTGGCGAGAGCCTTTCCTGGTTTTCTTCTAATAACCTCGTCCTCGTATCTTACACCCTTTGCCTTGTATGGGTCAGGATTTCTGAGTCTCCTGATCTTTGCTGCAACATGACCAACAAGTTCCTTATCAAACCCTTTAACCTTTATCTTTATTCCTCTCTCCACTTCAAACTCTATCCCCTCTGGAGCTTCCATTTCAATGGGATGGGAGTAGCCAAGATTTATAACAAGCTTCTTCCCTGTAAGCTGCGCTTTATAACCTACACCATGAATTATGAGAGTTTTTTCAAAGCCCTTACTTACTCCTTCCACCATATTGTTTATTAAAGCTCTATATGTTCCGTGAAGTGCTCTCACCTGTTTATCTTCACTGTTTCTCTCCACAACTATCTTAGAATCTTCTACCTTTACCGAGAGAACAGGAGGAAATTCTCTTTTAAGGGTCCCTTTGGGTCCCTTTACCGTTATCTCTCTATCCTTTATAGTTACTTCAACTCCTTTTGGTATTGGAATTGGCTTTTTTCCTATCCTTGACATTTCTTCCTCCTACCACACATACAGAAGAACCTCTCCACCCTGACCAATCTTTCTTGCAACCCTATCAGTCACAAGACCCTTTGAGGTGGAGATAATGGCTATTCCTATACCGTTAAGGACTTTCGGCACCTTGTCTTTTCCCACATAGATTCTTCTTCCAGGTTTTGAAACTCTTTTAATTCCCATAATTACCCTTTCCTTGTTCTTTCCATACTTCAGGTATATCTTTATGGTTCTCTTGTTGTCTTTCTCTATAACCTCGTAATCACTTATATAGCCTTCATCCTTAAGTATCTGTACAATATTTCTCTTTATTCTGGAGTAAGGAACCTCTGTAGATTCTTTATAAACCATATTTGCATTTCTTATCCTTGTTATAAGATCTGCAATTGGATCTGTCATCAAGTTAACCACCTCCTACCAACTCGCTTTCTTCATTCCGGGAATATAACCTGAGTGGAAATATTTCCTAATACATATTCTGCAGAGCCCAAAGTCATTGTAAACTGCTCTTGGTCTTCCACATATTCTGCATCTATTTACCTTTCTTGTTCTATACTTTGGTTTTCTCTTTGCTTTCTCTATTAAAGCCTTCCTTGCCATTTATGCCTCCTTTCTCTTCTTTGTTTCAAATGGAAGCCCCAGCTCTTCAAGCAAAGCTTCTGCCTCCTCATCTGTCTTTGCAGTGGTGACAATGGTTATATCAAAGCCTCTAACTTTATCAATCATGTCGTAGTCAATCTCTGGAAATATCAACTGTTCTTCCACACCAAAAGTGTAATTTCCTCTTCCATCAAAGGACTTTCTGGAGAGTCCCCTAAAGTCCCTTATCCTTGGAAGAGCAACATTGATGAGCTTCTCAAAGAATTCTTCCATTCTCTTTCCTCTAAGAGTGACTTTGGCGCCAACTATCATCCCTTTTCTGATCTTGAAGGAAGCAATAGACTTCCTTGCCTTTTTGAAGACTGGCTTCTGCCCTGTTATCAGTTTTATCTCCTCTTCTGTCTTCTCAATTGCCTTTGGATTTTCAGGAGCATCTCCTATTCCACGATTTATAACAATCTTCACGATCTTTGGGACTTCCATTATATTTTTATATCCAAACCTCTTCATGAGCTTTGGAGCTACTTCAAGCCATTTAGCCTTTAAGTATCCCATAATTCCTCCTATGTTCTATCAATTATCTCTCCACACTTCTTACAAACTCTTACCTTTTCTCCTGTTTCAAGGAACAGCATTCCAACCCTTGTGGGATTCTTACAGTGAGGACATACAAGTTCAACCTTCCATGCGTATATGGGAGTCTCTATCTCCTTTACTCCACCTTCTGGATACTTCTGGGTTGGTCTCATATGTTTCTTAACCACATTCACTCCCTCAACAATTACCTTTCTCTCTTTGGGAAAAACCTTTAGGACCTTTCCTGTCTTTCCTTTATCTTTGCCACTTATTACTTTTACAGTGTCTCCTTTTCTAATCCTCAGTTTTCTCATACTACACCACCTCTGCTGCAAGGGAAATTATCTTAAGATATCCTTTCTCCCTTAATTCTCTGCAGACTGGACCAAAAATTCTTGTTCCCTTAGGATTTCCATCTTCATCTATTATTACCACAGCATTATCATCAAATCTTACATAGGATCCATCTGGTCTTCTAATTCTGTTTCTGGTTCTTACAATAACTCCTTTACCTACAGTTCCCTTTGGAATAGGACTGTTTGGAATAGCATCTTTAACTGTAAAGACAATTACATCTCCAACTCTTCCATACAATTTATTTGGCGCTCCAAGAATTCTTATACACATAACCTCTTTTGCACCTGTATTGTCTGCAACTTTAAGTCTTGTCTGTGGTCTTATCATTTTTCACCTCCGAAGTTTCCTCTCTTGGAACACTTTTCACTATTCTCCTAACTCTCCATCTTTTGAGTTTGCTTAAAGGTCTTGTTTCCTCTATCTCAACTATATCTCCAATCTCAAGAGGCACATCAGTATGGGCATAGAACTTTGAGTGTCTCTTAATGTATTTCTTAAGAAGAGGATGTTTTACAAGTCTCTCAACCTTTATAACCACTGTTTTCTGCATCTTGTTTGATATAACTTCGCCTATCAATCTCTTCTTCATGACACCCTCTCCTTCTCCTTAAGGATGGTAAGGATTCTTGCAATATCTCTTCTTACAAATCTAATTCTTACAGGATTCTTTAACTGATGAGTTGCCTGCTGAAATCTGAGGTTGAACAGTTCTCTCCTCAATTCCTCCAGTTTTCTTTCCAATTCATCTATTGAAAGTTCTCTTAATTCTCTTGCCTTCATTCTCTTACACCTCTCTTTTAACTATCTTTGTTTTTATGGGAAGTTTGCTCTGAGCAAGTCTTAAAGCGTGAGTGGCAAGTTCCTCTGACACTCCACCAATCTCAAAGAGAATCCTTCCAGGCTTAACCACAGCTACCCAGAACTCTGGATCTCCTTTTCCACCACCCATTCTTGTCTCTGCTGGTTTTTTTGTTACAGGTTTATCGGGAAATATTCTTATCCACATCTTTCCACCCTTATGGGCTGCCTGAGAAATTGGAATTCTTGCTGCCTCTATCTGGCGTGCAGTTATCCATCCGGGCTCCAGAGCCTTTATTCCATACTCTCCAAAGGCAAGCCTTGATCCCTTAATGGCTAAACCTTTGGTTCTTCTTCTATGCTGCTTTCTCCATTTAACTCTCTCTGGCATAAGCATAACTACACCTCCACCTGCTCTTTCCTGAACCTTCTAACAGGAAGGTCTCCTCTGTAGATCCACACCTTTACTCCAATAACTCCAAACTTTGTCTTTGCTGGTATATAAGCATAGTCTATATCTGCTGTAAGTGTCTGAAGAGGAACTCTCCCTTCCTTGAACCACTCAGTTCTTGCAATTTCTGCACCATCAAGTCTTCCCGAGCACTGAACCTTTATACCTTTAGCTCCGCCTTTCATTGTTCTGGCTATGGTCTGTTTCATTGCTCTCTTGTAAGACGCTCTCTTTTCAATTCTGTCAACAATAAATTCTGCCTGAAGTTTTGCAGAGAGTTCAGGTTTTTTGACCTCCACAACTTTCACATCCAACTTTTTATCTCCAACAATCTCCTGAAGTTCACTTTTAAGTCTTTCAATGTTGGATCCACCTTTCCCTATGAGAACACCTGGTCTTGCGGTAAATATAACAACTCTCACCTGGTCACCTTTTCTGTAAATCTCAACAGATGCAACTGCAACTTCCCTTCCAAGACTGTCTATTTTATTCCTTATCATCAAATCTTCAAAGAGTATATTTGGAATCTCTTTCTTGGGAGCATACCAGAAAGCTTTCCACTCTTTGGTTACTCCAAGTCTAAAACCATAGGGGTTAACTTTCTGACCCATTACTCTTCCTCCTTTCTCTCTTCAACATAAACAGTTATATGTGAAAGAGGTCTTCTAATAACATCTGCTCTACCCATTCCACGAGGTTTAACCCTCTTCATGGGAGGTCCCTGGTCAACCATTATCTTACTTATATAGAGAAGATTCTCATTCATATGATAGTTGTTTTTAGCGTTGGCTGCGGCAGATTTTATTGTCTTTGCTATAGGAACAGCAGTCTTTGAAGGGATAAACTTTAACATGGAGAGTGCAATCTTTACATCCTTTCCTCTCACAAGGTTAGCTATTCTTCTTGCTTTCTTTGGAGATATTCTTACAAATCTACTCACTGCTCTAACTTCCATTGTTTACCTCCTATTTAGGTGCCGTTGAACGTTCAGTTGGTCTATTGTGAGATCTGAAGGTTCTTGTAAAGGCGAATTCACCAAGTTTATGTCCAACCATCGCTTTTGTTATGTAAATGGGAATGTGGTTCTTTCCATTATGGACTGCAATAGTGTGTCCAACCATCTCTTCAGTAATGGTGGATCTTCTGCACCACACCTTTATTATCTTCTTCACACCCTTCTCATTCATCTCTCTTATTCTTTTCAAAAGTTTCTCATCCACATAGGGTCCTTTTTTCTTGCTTCTTCCCATACCTACTTCCTCCTCCTGACTATAAATCTGGTGCTTGGTTTCTTCTTCTTTCTGGTCTTCTTACCAAGAGTTGGTTTACCCCAGGGAGACAAAGGTGATGGATGTCCAATGGGAGCTTTTCCTTCTCCTCCTCCATGTGGATGATCCACCGGATTCATGGCAGACCCTCTGACTGTTGGTCTTATACCAAGGTGTCTCTTTCTGCCTGCCTTTCCAAGGGAGACATTAATATGGTCAAGATTTCCAACCTGTCCAATTGTGGCTCTGCACTTTATGTTTATCATTCTGATTTCTCCTGAAGGGAGTTTCACCTGGGCATACTTTCCCTCTTTACTCATAATCTGAGCTCCTGCTCCTGCAGAACGAACAATTTGACCTCCCTTGCCAGGAGTAAGCTCTATATTGTGAATTAGAGTTCCCACTGGTATATTTTCTATGGGCATACTGTTTCCTGGTTTTATAGGAACATTCTCTCCCGAAAGAATTGTGTCTCCAACCTGAAGTCCCAGTGGAGCAAGGATGTATCTTTTCTCTCCATCGGCATAATGAATAAGGGCAATCCTTGCTGATCTGTTGGGGTCGTACTCTATGCTTGCAACTTTTCCGGGTACTCCATCTTTATCTCTCTTAAAATCAATAATTCTGTAGAGTCTTTTAACTCCACCGCCTCTATGTCTTACAGTTATCTTTCCCTGGTTGTTTCTTCCTGCCTTCTTCTTTAAACCAACTACAAGAGATTTCTCTGGTTCCTTTTTTGTTATATCGCTGAAATCTGGATAGACTACATGTCTCTGCCCTGGGGTTATTGGTCTAACCTTTCTTAGTCCCATCTTATACTCCTTTCATAATATCTATGGAATACCCCTCTTTCAGAGTAACAATGGCTTTCTTCCCCTCTGGAGTATGGGAGAAGAAAGCCCTTGATCTTCTCTTCTTGGGGTATTTTTTCAATATATTCACCTTTTCAACCTTCACATTAAACAACTCCTCAACAGCTTTTTTCACCATATCCTTATTGGCATTCTTATACACTAAGAAAACATACTTTCTCTCTTTAGAAAGTTCCTGACTTTTCTCAGTAACTACTGGTCTAATCAAAACTCTCTCAAACATTGCCCCACACCTCTTTCATGTTTTTATATGCTTCCTCTGTCACAACAAGATTCTCGTGCTTAACCACATCATATGTATTAACCTTGTTCCAGAAGAGAGGTTTCACCTTTGGAAGATTTCTCATTGAAAGCTCAACCTCTCCATTCTCATCGGAAAACACAAAGAGGATTGAACCAGATATCTTGAGAGACCCAATTAATGATGCTGCTTCCTTAGTACTTACCTTATCAAATCTTACTCCTTTGAGAATAAAGAGTTTGTCGTTGACAATCTTATCTGAGATTGAAGATCTTATTGCAAGTTTCTTCACCTTTTTTGGAATGTCTATTCTGAAACTCCTTGGTTTTGGGCCAAAAACAACTCCACCACCTCTCCAGATGGGAGAACGAATGGATCCGTGTCTTGCCCTTCCTGTACCTTTCTGTCTCCATGGTTTTCTTCCACCACCTCTGACCTCTGCTCTGGTTTTTGTAGATGCCGTTCCTCTTCTTAAAGCATTCCTTACATACCTTATATCTTCAAATACGGAAAAGTAATGTGGTGGAATTGAAAAACCTCTCGGAATTTCCTCCTTACCAACTACTTCACCTTTTAAATTATATACAGGTATACTCATCTTACTCACCCCTTATTACAACAACAGAGCCTTTAGGACCAGGAACTGCACCCTTAAGTCCTATAAGATTCCTCTCTTTATCAACAAAAACAACTTCAAGATTCTTCACTGTAACTGTTTCTCTTCCCATACGACCAGGCATTCTGTGTCCTTTGAAAACTCTCTGAGGAGTAAGCCTATTTCCAATAGCACCTATTCTTCTATGTGACATTGAACCGTGTGAGTCATTTCCGCCAGCCATTCCATGTCTCTTCATCACTCCCTGAAATCCTTTTCCTTTGGAGATACCCTGAACATCTACTCTCTCACCTTTCTGGAATATCTCTACAGTAATCTCCTCTCCTACCTCTTTCTCAAAATCTCTTATCTCTTTTAGATACTTAAAGTATTCTCCCACCTTTGAGAAATGTCCTTTAAGAGGTTTATTTATTCTTTTTTCTTTGGCTGGTTCAAAACCTATCTGAACAGCGGTATAGCCATCTTTTTCAGGAGTTTTCTTCTGAACAACTTTACATGGTCCTGCCTTAAGGACTGTTATAGGAATAACCTTTCTATCCTCAAATATCTGTGTCATACCCAGTTTCCTTGCTAAAATTCCTTTCATATCTTCCTCCTTAGAGTTTTATCTCTATATCCACACCTGCTGGTAGATCAAGATCCATTAAAGCCTTAGTTGCTTCTGGTGTAGGATTTAAGATATCTATAAGTCTCTTATGAACTCTGAGTTCCAACTGTTCTCTGGAATCCTTATCAATATTTGGTGCCCTTAGGAATGTATAAACAGTCCTCTCAGAGGGAAGAGGGATAGGTCCTGCAACCTCTACCCCCTTCTTCTTGAGAGTTTCCACTATAAGGGTCGCTGACATATCAAGGATTCTTGAATCAAAGGATCTTAATTTTATTCTTACCTTGTTCTTGGTTCCTTTCATCTTCCACCTACTCTATAACCTTGGATATTACTCCAGCACCAACAGTTCTTC
>JAGGSY010000162.1 GCA_021158845.1 Caldisericia bacterium | reverse complement strand
GTCATAAATGGATATGAAATTGGTGGTGGGAGTATAAGAATTCATGACATAAATTTGCAGAAAAAGATATTTAACCTTTTGGGTTATTCTGATGAGGAGGTCGAGAATAGGTTTGAATTCTTCCTTCGTGCCTTAAGATATGGTGCTCCTCCACATGGAGGTATTGCCCTTGGACTTGATAGGTTAGTTATGCTCCTTTCAGGAGCATCAAGTTTAAGAGATGTAATTCCATTCCCGAAAACACAGAAAGCCATATGTCCTTTAACCTCAGCACCAAGTGAAGTTCAGGAGGAGCAACTCAAGGAACTAAAGATAAAGATTGAAGAGAAGTAAAAGAAAATGTATAATTTAACTGATGAATTTAATTGTTACACACAGATCAGCGGATTTTGATGCTTTAGCATCCCTTATTCTTGCTGGAAAGATCTTTCCAGATTCTGTACTTCTACTTCCCACACTATCTTCTCCTGTTTATTCCTTTTTCTCAATGTATGGAACCCTGTTTGATAACATAAAACCAAAAAAGAAGATAGATTTGGAGAAGATAGATGAGGTTATTGTAGTTGATACCCAGTACCCTGATAGACTTGGTTCAATAGGTGATTTTGTTAAAAATTTTCCAAAGGTTCTGGTTATAGACCATCATGAGCTTGATCCATCTGCTCTACCTCAAGCCAAAAAGATTATAAAGATAGTTGGTGCCACAACCTCAATAATTGCCCATATGCTTAAGAGTAAAAGAATAGAGTTAAACTCTATTGAGGCAAGTCTTGGTGCCCTTGGAATATACGAAGATACAGGAAATCTTACTTTCTTAACAACTAAAAAATACGACATGGAGGCTCTAAGCTATTTATTCAACTTTGGTGTTGATCTAACAATGGTTTCCAAGTATGCAATGACCTATATGAATGTTATACAGAAAAAGGCATTTGAAAAACTTTTGTTTGCTCTTAAGATAAAAACCATAAATGGTTATAGAGTTGGGATTTCAGAGGTTGTGCTGGAAGAGTATGTTGAAGGAATGGGTTTTTTAACACATAAACTTCTTGAGCTTTTTGATCTTTGTGCAGTGTTTATAATTCTGAAATCCATAGAAAAAAAGAGAGCGGTTATAATAGCAAGAAGTAAAACTGTTGAAATAGATGTAAGAAAGATACTTGCTCCCTATGGAGGAGCAGGACATAAGACGGCATCCTCAGCAAGTTTTGAGATTAAGGGGGATGAGATTCTAATTGATAAAATTGTTAAGTTGGTTAAGGAAAACACTTCAAGGAGGATTTTTGCCAAGGATATAATGAGTTCTCCTGTAAAGACCATAAGTGAAGAGAGTACCCTTAATGAAGCAAGGAAAATTATGTTAAGACACGGTTTTTCCGCTCTCCCGGTAGTTAAAAAGGAAAAAATTATAGGAATGCTCTTAAGAAAGGATATCGAGAGGATGGAACTTCATGGGCTCACCAATTTCAAAGTAAAAGATTTTATGAAAAAGAGTATAGTTATTGTATCACCTGAAACTCCCCTTGAAGAAATAGAAAAGATAATGATTGAGGGAAATGTTGGTAGGATTCCTGTAGTGGTTAAGGGAAAGATAGTAGGAATAATTGCAAGAAGTGATATATTAAGAGCTATATACCCTGAGATAAACAAGGTTATCTTTCCTGTAGAGAGGGATTATATAATTGACTTATTGAAAAGAGAAATATCTTCAAGAATAGCAAAGAGGTTTAAGGAGATAGGTAAAATTGCTGAAGGTCTCAATATGAGAGCCTATCTTGTAGGTGGGTTTGTAAGAGATTTGCTTTTAAAGAGAAAGGTAGAGGATATAGATATAGTGGTGGAAGGAGATGCCATAATTCTTGCAAGAAAGATAAAGGAAGAATTTAAAGCAAAGATATTTATACATCCAGATTTTAAAACCGCAAAGGTTGTATTTGATGATGGAGTAAAGATTGATATAGCCTCTTCAAGGAGAGAATACTATAAGGAGCCAGCTGCTCTTCCAAAGATAGAGTGGGCAAGTTTAAAGGAGGATCTTGCAAGAAGAGATTTTACAATAAATACACTGGCGATATCCTTAAATCCTAATGAATTTGGTCTTCTGATAGATCTGTTTGGAGGAATAAAAGATTTAAAGGAAAG
>JAGGSY010000161.1 GCA_021158845.1 Caldisericia bacterium | reverse complement strand
TTGCTCATGCTGTATACAAATCAGGTATCCCTTATAGAGAAAGAAACAACTCTTTGACCCTTTCATCCCCTTGACATTATCACAGTATCTGGCACCTGGCGTTGCATAATTTGACAAAGGGGTATTTGTTGTGTTAATTTCTATTTAACAGAGGGTTTAAAGAGGAGTTTTATGGACAAAGGCGAAGCAAAAGAGACGAATCTCTCACAGGATCTTTTATTGTGGGAGAAATTCAAGGAGAAGGCAAAAGGAAAGATAATTGATAAGGATATAAAGTTCCTTGAAAAGGCGTATCTTTTTGCAAAAAAGTATCATGAAGGCCAGGTGAGGAAATCAGGAGAACCATACATACTTCATCCACTAAATGTTGCCTTGATTCTTCTCTCCTTTAATCTTGATGTTCCAACCCTTGCAGCAGGAATACTCCACGATGTTGTGGAGGATACCGGAGTAAGTATAGATACTCTCAGAGAGAAGTTTGGTAAAGAAATAGCAGGTCTTGTTGACGGAGTTACCAAGATTTCCCAGATAAAATTCCTTTCCCTTGAGGAAAGAAAACTTGAGTCTTTAAGGAAAGTTCTCATTGCCATGGCAACAGACTTCAGAGTGGTTTTCATAAAACTTGCCGATAGATTACACAACATGAGAACACTTAACTTTCTTCCTCCAGAAAAGAGAAAAAGGATTGCTAAAGAGACACTGGAAATTTATGTTCCCCTTGCCCACAGACTTGGAATATACTCCTTAAAGTGGGAGCTTGAAGACCTGTGTCTTAAGTATCTTGAGCCTGAAATATACCATGATCTTAAAGTAAAAGTCGCAAGAAAGAGGGAGGAAAGGGAAGAGGAGATAGAGAGGATAAAGGAGAAGATAGAGAACTTCTTAAAGGATAAAGGAATTATCTGTAGAGTTGAGGGAAGAGCGAAGAACCTTTACTCAATATACAGAAAGATGAAGTATGACAACAAGACCTTTGAAGAGATATTTGATTTGACAGCTTTAAGGGTTATTGTCCCAACAGTTACAGATTGCTATAAATCTCTTGGATACATCCATACTCTTTGGAAACCTGTTCCAGGAAGGGTTAAAGATTACATAGCCATTCCAAAACCAAATGGTTATCAATCCCTCCACACAACAGTTATAGGAGATAGAGGAGAACCCTTTGAGGTTCAGATAAGAACTGAGGAGATGCATGTAAGATGCGAAATGGGAGTTGCTGCTCACTGGGCTTATAAGGAAAAGGGAAAGAAGCTGGAGGAGACACTTTTAAACAAGATGAACTGGATAAGACAGATATCTGAGTGGCAGAGAACCATTCCGTCTGCAAAGGAGTTTATAAATAGGGTAAAGGAAGACCTTTTCTCTGATGAAATTTTTGTTTTTACTCCAAAGGGAGAGATAATAAACCTTCCAAAGGGTGCAACTCCTGTGGATTTTGCCTATAAGATTCACACAGAGATAGGACATAAGTGTATTGGCGCAAAGGTGAATGGTAGAATTGTTCCCCTTGATTACAAGCTCAAGACAGGTGAGAGGGTGGAAATTCTTGTTTCAAAGACATCTCCAGGACCATCCCGTGACTGGCTCAAATTTGTTAAGAGCCCTTCAACAAGAGAAAAGATAAGACAATTCTTTAGAAGAAAGGAAAGGGAAGAGATTAAGGAAGAGGAGGAGAAGAAAGAGGTAAAGGAGGAAGAGAAGGGTATAATCTTTGAGAGAAAGATAAGGAGGGGAAACAAATTTGGAATTGTAGTTTCAGGGGTTAAAGGTAATCTACTTATAAATCTTGCAAAGTGTTGCACTCCAATTCCAGGAGATGAAATCATTGGTTATATAACAAAAGGGAGGGGAATTGTTATCCACAGGAGAGATTGTAAGAATCTCTTGAGACTCCTTGCAAATAATCCTGAAGCAAGAAACAAACTGGTTAAGGTTGAGTGGACTGAGGGAGGGAAGGTCTTTTATCCGGTAAAAGTTGATGTTGTTGTGAAGGATACACCAGGACTACTTAATAAAATAACTTCAATAATAGCTAAGCATGGAATTAATATTGAGTCGATTCACGCTCCGCCACCAAAGGGAAAGGAGAGAATTGTAACAATTCACCTTACCCTTCAGGTTCCTGGAGATAGGGCATTTAAGCAGCTTGTAAACGAACTCACAATTATACCGCAGATTGTTGAGGTGAAGAGGACATATAAATGAGAGCAGTTATCCAGAGAGTAAAGGAGGCAAGTGTTATTATAGACGGTAAAGTCTATTCAAATATTGGAAGAGGCTTCCTTGTTCTTCTTGCTGTGGAGGAGAATGATACAGAAAAAGATATGGAATATTTATTGAAAAAGATACCAAACTTAAGGGTGTTTGAGGGTGAAAGTGGAAAAATGAATTTGTCCTTAAAGGATGTAGGTGGAGAGATGCTTGTTGTGTCTCAATTCACACTTCTTGGAAATGTGAAGAGGGGGTTAAGACCTGATTTTACAAGGGCTGAGAGACCGGAGAGGGCAAAGAAACTCTATCTTGAGTTTGTGGAGAAGGTAAGAGAACAGGGGATAAAAGTAAAAACAGGAAAATTTGCCGCCTTTATGGAGGTAAGGTTAATAAACGAGGGTCCAGTCACTATAATTATTGACTCAAGATTTAGAGAGTTTTAAAAGGTTTTCTTCAAAAGGTGGATAAACAACACCCTTTTCTGTTATTATCGCTGTTATATTCTCATGAGGTGTTACATCAAAGGCTGGATTGAATACTTTGGTTCCATCAACTGCAATTTGAATATCCTTTATATGTGTTACCTCCTTAGGATTTCTCTCTTCAATGGGAATTTCATCTCCACTCTCAAGAGAGAGGTCTATACTTGAGAATGGCGCAGCAATGTAGAAGGGTATTCCATTTTCCCTTGCAAGTACGGAGAGGGTGTATGTGCCTATCTTATTTGCCGTATCGCCATTTCTTGCAATTCTGTCTGCCCCAACTATTACTGCATCAACCTTCTTTAATTTCATAACCCATCCTGCCATTGAATCTGTTATAAGTGTTGAAGGGATTCCTTCTTTAACCAACTCAAGGCCAGTGAGTCTTGCTCCCTGAAGGTACGGTCTTGTTTCAGTATAGAAGACCTGAATCCTCTTTCCAGCTCTTTTTGTAAACTTTATTACCCCAAGGGCAGTTCCAGGTCCAAGGGTTGCAAGAGAACCAGTATTGCAATGGGTTAAAAAGGTAGTTCCATCTGGGAATAACTTTTCTCCAAACTGAGATATCTTTATACACTTCTCCTCTTCCTCTTTTTCTATTTTAATTGCCTCATTTCTTATAATCTCTTTTATATTTTGTTTTCCAAGATTTTCCTTTAAAACCCTCTCCATTCTCTCAAGAGCCCATCTTAAGTTTACAGCGGTTGGTCTTGCTGAAAGTAGTTTATCCCTTATCTCTGTGTATCTATCTTTTATCTCTTCCTCTTTTAATTCCTTTATTCCAAGATAAAACCCATAGCCTGCTGTTACTCCTATAACAGGCGCTCCCCTCGTCTTCATCTCTTTTATGGCAAGATAAACATCCATATATGTTTTGCACTCAACATACTCAAATTTATGGGGGAGAAGCCTCTGATCAAGCACAATTAGCCTATCACCTTTCCACTCTATTGGTTTAATATCCATTCCAAACCTCCTAAAGAGAGTTTAAACACATAATATCATAGATTAGAAATGAATTTAAACTTATTCTTCTCTTTAAGACTTTTTCAAACAATTAAGCACCTTCGCAATCTTTATTCTGGACTTAAAATAATTATAATTGATATGCTCACCATATGGAAGACAAAGTAAGGGATTAAC
>JAGGSY010000160.1 GCA_021158845.1 Caldisericia bacterium | reverse complement strand
TCATTGAATAAAGAATTTGCAGCAATGGCTCCGTCTGCACTTGCTGTGATAACCTGCCTTAAGGATTTTCTTCTCACATCTCCTGCAGCATAAACAAACTTCACATTTGTTCTCATATCTTCATCTGTTATTATGAAGCCCTTTTCGTCCAGCTCAATTTTTCCTTTAAATAGATCTGTATTCGGGGTAAGACCGATGTATATAAATACTCCATCAATCTCAAGTTCCCATGTGGTATCCTTAACCTTATCATATATTGTTACACCTTCCACCCTCTTTTCTCCCTTTATCTCTTTAACCAGCGAACTCCATATAAATTCAATCTTATCGTTCTCAAAAGCTCTGTCCTGAAGATACTTTGCGGCACGAAGTTTATCCCTTCTATGTATTACATAAACTTTTTTTGCAAATTTGGTAAGATACAAAGCCTCTGTTATTGCAGAGTCCCCTCCTCCAACTACAAGCACATTTTTATCCTTAAAGAGAAAGGCATCACATACTGCGCAATATGAAACACCCTTACCTGTAAGTTCCTTTTCACCAGGAACACCAAGTTTTTTTGGGTCTGCACCTGTAGCAATTATCAAACCTTCTGCTTCAAACTCATTGTCTTCAGAGATAAGCTTTATAGGGCGGGTGAGTTTTATCTCCTTTATCTCATCAAAGATTATCTCCACCCCAAACCTTTTTGCCTGTTCTTCAAATTTTTTGGTAAGCTCCTCACCACTTATTCCCTGTGGAAATCCAGGATAATTCTCTATTATATCTGTGACAGAAGCTTGTCCACCTATGCCCAATTTTTCAATTAAGAGTGTTGATAAACCAAATCTTTTTGCATATATCCCTGCAGTTAATCCTGCAGGTCCCCCTCCAAGAATTATTGCATCAAACTTTTTTTTCTTTTCCTCCTCCTTTATACCCTGTTTTTGAAAATCATTAAGTATAATCTTCATATCTACTCCTTTAGAAGTACTTTTATGCCAGGTAGTTCCTTTCCTTCAAGGAATCTTAATAATGCTCCACCACCTGTGGAGACATGGGTCATCTTATCCAACAATCCAAATTTGTTTAGAGCTGAAATTGTATCTCCACCTCCCACAACCTTTGTGTATTTATTCTGAGAGACAGCAGTGGCAATTGCTCTGGTTCCATCTGCAAAATCCTCCATCTCATAAACTCCCATTGGTCCACTCCAGAAGATGGTTTTCCCTTTTTCTATTTCTTCAGTAAAGAGTTTTATAGTTTTTGGTCCAATATCCAGTCCATACCAATCATAGGGTATCTTTTCTACAGGTACAATTTTTTTATCTGCTCCCTCCTTCAACTCTTCCGCCACATGTATATCAAGCGGGAGCAAAAACTTAACATTCTTTTCACTGGCTTCAGTTAAAATCTCTTTTGCAACGCTTTCCATCTCCTTTTCAAATATGGAACTTCCAATGCCATACCCTTCTGCTTTTATAAAGGTAAAGGCAGCACCTCCCCCTATAAGTACAGTGTCAACTTTGTTTAAAAGGTTTTTCAATGCTCCAATTTTATCAGATATTTTAGCTCCACCTATAATGAGCACAAAAGGCTTTTCAGGTTCTTCTATAAGTTTTGATAAGAAATTAACTTCTCTCTCCATAAGAAAACCTGCATAGGACGGGAGAAGGGTGGGTAGAACAAAGACAGATGCATGCGCTCTATGAGCTACTGCAAAGGCATCACTCACATATATATCTCCCAACTCTGCAAGTTCCTCTGCAAACTTTTCATCAGCATTTTCTTCTCCTGGATAAAATCTTAAGTTTTCAAGCATTATTACTTCTCCATCTCTTAGAGAGACGCATGCCTCCTTTACCTTATCTCCTATACAGTCATCAATAAATTTTACTTCCTTCCCTATTATTTCAGATAGTTTCTCTGAAATAGGCTTTAAAGAAAAGGAAGGTAATCTCCTTCCTTTAGGCCTTCCAAGATGGGAGATTACTATTACCCTTCCACCCTCTTCAAGAAGATAGTTTAATGTTGGTATGGTAGCCCTTATCCTTGTATCATCTCTTACTCTCCCATCATCAGTAAGGGGGACATTATAGTCCACCCTGTAAAGAATTCTCTTCCCTTTTAAACTTACTTCTTTCAAAGTTTTTAACTGCATCTAAACCCCCTTTTCAAATATAAATTTCACAAGGTCCGCCACCCTTGTGGAGTATCCCCACTCATTATCATACCAGGAGAAAACTTTCACAAGATTTCCATCTATAACCTCTGTGAGTAGAGCATCAATTATTCCAGAGAACTCACTCCCACGAAAATCAGTAGAAACCAACGGTTCTTCAGAATAACCAAGGATACCAGAAAGATAGGTTTCTGATGCCTCTTTAAGAACTTTATTCACTTCCTCTTTAGTTGTTTTCTTACTAACAACACATGTGAAATCGGTTATGGAGACTGTCTGAGTTGGAACTCTCATCGCTACTCCATTTAACTTACCCTTAAGCTCGGGAATTACAACAGTTACAGCCTTTGCAGCGCCAGTTGTTGTGGGGATTATGTTTGTTGCGGCATTTCTCGCTCTTCTAAAATCTTTTCTATGGGGAGCATCAAGAAGTCTTTGATCATTTGTATATGAATGTATCGTTGTCATAAGCCCCTTCTCAATTACGAAATTTTTGTGAAGCACTTTAACCACCGGGGCAAGAGAGTTTGTTGTGCATGAAGCGTTGGAAATAATTCTATGCTTTTTAGGATCATATAAATCCTCATTTACTCCAAGAACAATGGTTATATCTTCATTTTTTGCCGGTGCAGTTATTACAACCTTCTTTGCTCCTGCTTCAAGGTGATCCTTTGCCTTCTCAGCATCTGTAAAAACTCCTGTTGATTCAATAACCACCTCAATCCCTAAATCCTTCCACGGAAGATCTAAAAGATTTCTCTCTCTCAAGAAAAGAGTTTCCTTTCCATCTACAATGAATCTGTCATCCTTAACCTCAATCTCTGCATCAAAACTACCATAGTTAGAATCGTACTTTAAAAGATGAATTAACATTGGAAGATCAAAGAGATCATTTACAGCTACAATCTCAATTCCAGGATACTTTTTCTTTAGCACTTTAAATACCTGTCTTCCAATTCTTCCAAATCCGTTAATGGCTACTCTCATTGCGTTTCCTCCTTTTTCTTTGTATTTTTGAGGGAATACCCATTTCTTCTCTATACTTGTTGACTGTTCTTCTTTTTATAAATATACCAAATTTTTCTAATCTTTTTGCTATCTCTCCGTCAGAAAGAGGTCTATCCTTATCCTCCTCATCTATAAGTTTCTTTATTAGCATTTTTACCTTTGTCCCAAATACTCCTCTCTTTACCTTATCCTTTCCAAGGAAGAAAGAGAGGGGAAAGATGCCTTTAGGTGTATCTATGTACTTCTCATGTAGTATTCTTGAAACAGTGGAAATGGACAGATTTAAATCGCTGGATACATCCTTTAGAGTTAAGATATTCAGATACCCATCTTTAAGGAAGAAATCCTTCTGTCTGTCTATAAGATACTGAGCAATTCTTAATATTTTCTCTTTTCTCTCCTCTACTAAAAATACAAGATTTTTTGCATCCTTAGCCTTTGTTTTTATAAACTTTCTCTCTTCCTTTGATAAAAACTTTAATTTCATAAGCATATCATCGTAAAGGTTTTTATTAAACTTAACTTTTGGTAATATTTTTTCATTATAAAATACCTTTAAGTCTCCATCAATAATCCTTAGGTACAATTCAGGTGTTATGTATAGATTTTTACTCCTGTCTATAGTATCCCCTGGGTAGATGGAGATCTTTTTTATCTTTTCCATAAAACTTTCAGGGACCTTCTCTCCCTTTAGAAGTTTATCTATATTTTTCTCTGCTTCCCTCACATCTTTAATCAATCCATTCCTTGTAAGTTGAATTATTATTCCCTCCTTTACATCCCTTGCAACAACTCCGGGGGGATGAAGCTCTCTTTTTAAAGTTTCAAGAACAGATTTTATACTTTCTATATCTTTCTTCAGTATTTTTCCAATCTCTTCAGGCGAGAGGGGAAGGAATCCATGTTCATCTGTGTTTCCTATGATGAATCTTGCAATCTCTTTTTCTTCTCTGGAGAAATCAAAGAGAACGAGTTGTTCTTCAAGGTAATCCTTTAATCCCTTCTCCTCTTTCAGAAAGGACTCATAAATTATTATGTTTCCCTTTTCCTCAAATTTTAAAGACTCCTCATCTATATCAATTTCATCTTTTGTTTCTGTAACTTCTAAAAAAGGATTCTCCTCCCACTCCTGATTCAATATCTCCCTTAACTCTAAAAGAGGAGCATGATACAGTCTCATTACCTGTATCAGATTTTTTCTCAATGTAAGTTTCTGAATCTGTTTAATCTCTCTTCTTAGTTCCACCCTTTATCTTCTCCTTTATCTTTAAAATCCTCCTCAATCTATGATTGAGGGCAGATTTGGAGATTCCCATAATGGCTGCAACCTCTCTTAAGCTCTTGTCAGGATACTTAAGCCTTGTCTCAGCTGCCTCTCTCAGGGCAGGGGTGAGTCTATTAAAAACTCCTTCTCTCTTCAAGAAAAGTATAGCATCTCTAATTTTTAAATATGAATCTACAATCTTTCCTATGTTCTGCATCTCATAGTTTATCTTTGTTGTGAGAGATTCTTTTAAATTCTTTTTTATTTCCTGATTGAGAAGGGAGAGGAAGGATGAAGATGCACCTATAAATCCGAGAAACTCCTTGATTCCGTCTCTTGACTGAAGATAGAGGACCCTCTTCTTTCTCCTTATCCTTGACTTGAAGTTGAAGTGCAGTATCTGGACAAGCTCCATTATCTCAAAGAAGGAAGACTCCTCAGAGAGTCTCAGTTCAAGGTAATACTCTTTCCTTGGATCTGTGACTGTTCCGCATCCAAGGAATACACCTCTTAAAAATGCAGATGCCTCCTTTTCGCTTTTGGGTTTAAAGTGTACCTTAAGATCATCATTATCTATTATTCCAGAGAATAAGAAATCTCTCTTGTTAAAATTGTGTATGAGTTTGTAAAACTTTCGCCTCTTGCCCTTCTCAATGATAACTTCCCTTTTATTACCCATAATCTCCTTTGATAAAAGTATGATTCTTCTTAATACCTGAGGGTCTGTAGATTTAAAAACTATATCAATGGAATCTCTTTTAAGCACCACAAGACCAGATGCAAGAAGTATCCCTTTGAGCTCTGCAAGACTCTCATCCTCTGTTTTGGGTTTAAGAGAGACAAGTTCCTTCTTAACAAGAGATGTAAAAGAAGGTCCTATCATCTTCTAATGATCTTTAAGAGGGTCTCTTTTAATTTTTTTGCATCATGCCTAATATAACCCTCTTCTATCTTTACAAAGTTACCTTTAATCACCTTCAAACCCATTTCCTTAAGTTTCTCTTCATCTAAAAATACAGGTTTGGAAGCATATTTTTCATATTTTTTTAGATAGAATTCAGGGATTTTGCCTGTGTTTACAACAATGTAATCAAAGATTTTTCCATTTGTGTGTTCAAATATCTTTTTAACATGCATGGATGCAGTAAAATTGTCTGTTTCTCCCTTCTCTGTCATTATGTTAAGTATATACACCTTTTTTGCTCTGGTCTTTTTCAATGCCGTTATAATTGGTCCAAAGAGGAGGGGAGGTATAACCGATGAAAATAAACTTCCAGGTCCAAAGGTTATAAGCTCTGCTTTTTCAATTTCAGAAAGAACCTTTATAGTTGGTTTTGCGTACGGTGGCTCTATGTATATTTTTTTGATCTTTCCACCCTTCTTTCTTATATTCGTCTCGCCAACAATCCTTTCTCCATCATCAAATTCTCCCACAAGGGTAAGCACACTTTCAGATACAGGGATAACTCTGCCTGAGAGATTAAGGGCTTCCTCAAGTTCACTTACTCCGAGAAGAAGACCACCTTTCAACTTCATTGAAGCTGCTATTATAAGATTTCCAAGGGAGTGTCCCTGAAGGCTTTCACCCTCCTTAAATCTATACTGAAAGAGTTCTTTTAAGAATTCCTCACTCTCTGAAAGTGCAACAATACAGTTTCTCAAGTCCCCTGGTGGTGGAATTCCAAGTTCCTCTCTGAGTCTTCCTGAACTTCCTCCATCGTCTGTTACAGTTACCACAGCTGTTGGAAAGAATGGATACTCCTTTAGACCTTTTAACAGGTTGGATAAGCCTGTTCCTCCTCCAAAGGAAAGCACTTTCTTTTCCTTCCACCTGAATCTATATCTGTGTATTATATGAACTACATCCTTTCTTTTCTCCTTGAGGAGCGCAGTGAATAGTGAGTTTAGGAGTTTAACAAATCCAAATATGAGTAAGAATATACCAAATAAAATAAACAAAATTGCTATAGTTCTTGAAAGCCATACAGGATAGGTGTAGTTTCCTTTCATAAAGACTATGATGAACTTTATTATAAATCTCTTTATCATTCCAAGTCTTGTGAAATCAAGAATCACCATGAACCCAAGGGCAGATATGATGAATCCAAACCCCATAACAAGAATCCATCTTTTAACATTCATCCCTGGATAAAGCCATTTAAAAAAACTCTTCAATTTTTCTTTCATTCTTTCCTTATATCCCTATGAAATAGGGTACATTTGTAACCCTTTTCTTCAAGTATTTTCTTTACCTCTTCAGATATAACTACAGATCTATGCTTCCCACCTGTGCAACCAAAGGATATTATAAGCGATGTCTTACCTTCCTTCACATATTGGGGTATTAGAAAGAATATCATGTCCTTAAATCTTTTTAAAAAACCTTTTGTTGCAGCATGAGAGAGCACATACCTCTTGACTCCCTCATCAAGACCAGATACCTCTCTAAGACCATTTATATAGAATGGGTTGGGGAGAAATCTTACATCAAATATAATATCTGAATCAATGGGTATTCCATACTTATAACCAAAGGATATTATAGTTATTGACATCACTGTTTCCTTCTTCTCTTTAAATATCTCTATAAGCCTCTGTTTTAACTCTGAAGGCTTCAGTTTTGATGTATCTATAACCACATCACTTAAATCCTTTATTTCTTTAAGTTTCAACTTTTCATCTCTTATTGCGGTAATTAAGCCATCCTTTGTAAACAAAGGGTGTTTTCTCCTTGTCTCCTTGTATCTTTTTACAAGTGTTTCCTCCCCCGCATCAAGAAACAATAGAAATGGATTTAAACCTTCCTCCTCAAGTTCCTTATATATTTTAGGAAAATTTTTAGTAAAATCCTTCTCCCTTATATCTATTGTGAGAGAAACCTTATCAACGCCACCAATTCCCCTTTTATATAACTCCACAAACTTCTTAATAAGACTTAAGGGGAGATTGTCTATACAAAAATACCCCATATCCTCAAGGAAGTTTGATGCTTTAGTTTTCCCTGCTCCGGAGATACCAGTAATTATCACAAAATTTCTATTCTTTTCCTT